>JAQGMS010000002.1 GCA_028292245.1 Ramlibacter sp. | reverse complement strand
AGCAGGGCGGCCGCGCAAGGTGCCTTCAGGCCGAGCGCCTGCGCCCCGATCCGCGGCGCAAGGGCCGGCGCGAGCGAGGGATACGCCTGATACAGGGTTCGATCGGAAACCATGGGCGCGACCACGGCCCGAATCCCGACAGCCGCGTAGGCCTGGCCCACGGCGACCATTCCCTCCACCGTGGGCGCCGGCAACTCGGCTGCCATGTCGATGCACGACGTGCAGCCTTTGCGCGCGAGTTCCGCGGCGCACAGCATCGCGCTCAGCCGCAAGTCCTCGGTGCTGCGCTGGCCGATCAGCGACGGCGCGTAAGCAAGGAATCCCTCCAGCGAGATGCGATCGGGCACCGCGCCGCGGGCCAGCGCACCGTGCGCATGGGTATGGCCGTTCGTCAAGCCCGGGATCAGGAGGCAGTCGTGCGCGGCGATCAGCTCCAGCCCTTCGCCGCCGTGCAGGCCCGGTGCGCTCACCGCTTCGATGGCGCCCTCCCGGATCAACACGTCGGCGCGTTCCATGCCGCCGCCGTCGCTGGACAGGACATGGCCGCCGTGAATCAGCGTCTGCATCGGCGCCTAGGCCTGCTGGCCCAACGAAGCGAGCTCGGGCGAAACCTTCTCCCATGGCACATCGAAACCGGCGGTGGCGCGCAGCGGCGCAGCGACGTTCGCGCGCAGCGCCCAGCGCGCGCCGGCCAGTACGCTGTCGATCAGCGGCACGCCAAGGCCCGGTTGGATGTCCACCGCCATGCCTGCAAGACCCGCACCGCCCAGGACGACGGCTTGCGCGCCGAGCTGGCGCACGGCATCGCGGCAGGCCTGGGTCAGCAACGCGCGGGCCACCTCGGGCTCGGCGGCGAGCTGCGCGCCGGTGGGCACCACTGTATGGATGCCGGCCAGTGCGGGCGCGTGGCCCAGCGCCTGCGCCAGCCGCTGCAGCATCGGCCCCCATCGCGCACCGCCGGTCACGATCGCGAAGCGTCCATGGCGCGCGGCTTCGATGAAGGCTGCTTCCGCCAGCCCGGTGACCGGGGCCGGGCTGCTTTCGCGCAGGGCCAGCAAGCCCGGATCGCCGAAGCAGCCGATCAGGACCGCATCGGGGGCGCCGGCGCCCAGTGCCGCGGCCCAGGCGTCCAGCGTCGCGTGCGAGGCGACGGCGAAGCTGGCTTCGTCGGCGATGTATGGCGCGCCGAAGCGCGCCGTCACCGTGCGCACGCGCACGTGCAACCCAGCCTCGGCTTGCACATGCCTTTGCAGCAGCTCGCTGACCGAGCTGGAGGTGTTGGGGTTGATGACGAGCAATTCGCGCATGGCTTCAGGCCGGCGGGCCGAACAGCTCCGCCAGGTCGGGCGCGGGGTCCGCCGCCGCGGCGAACTGCAGCCCGGCTTCCAGCCGCGTCAAGTGCTCGTGCATGCGGCGCCCGGCTTCGGGTGCGTCCCGCAGGCGGATGGCGTCCAGCAGCGTGCGGTGCTCGCGGCAGCCGCAGGCCGTTGCCTCGTCACGCTCGCGCGCATGGGCCGAGCTGTAGGTCATCAGGATCAGCGAAGTGCGCGAGATGAGTTCGCGCAGGATGCGGCCCAGCGTCTGGTGGCCGGCGCCCTCGGCGATATGCAGGTGGAAGTCGCCCGACAGGCGGATCGCGCGGCGGATGTCGCCGGCCACGCGTGCCGCCTCTTCCTCGTCGTTGCAGGCCTTCAGCCGTTTGATGTCGGCCTTGCCGGCCTTGGCGATGAACAGTTCGACCAGCCTCGGCTCGATCAGCCGCCGCGCCTCGAACACCTCGCGCGCCTCCTGTTCGCCGGGCTGGGCGATGGTGGCCCCGCGGTTCGGGATCAGCGTCACGATCTGTTCATTCGCCAGGCGCACCAGCACCGGCCGCACCCGCGTGCGCGACACGCCGAACGCGCCGGCCAATTTGTCCTCGACCAGCTTGGTGCCCGGGAGCAGCCGATGGTCGAGGATCGCGGAGATCATGCGCTCGTACATCTCGTTGTCGGTCATTGCGGCGGGCGCGTCGTCGCTCGTCCGGCTCATCGAGCGCCTTTCTTCTGGCGCTTGCCCAGCCACATCGCCAAGCCGACGGCGACGCCCATCACCAGGAAGGACACGATGGTGGTGACCGTGCCCAACGCATAGATGGAGGGCGTGGTGACGGTGGAAGTGAGGCCCTGCAGTTCGAGCGGCAGTGTGTTCACGTCGCCGATCGCCTGCGACGTGCGCGCGATCTCGTCCCAGCTGAGCGTGAAGCCGAACATGCCGATGCCGACCACGGAAGGGCCGATCAAAGGCAGCACGACATGGCGGAAGGTTTGCCACGGCGTGGCGCCCAGGTCGCGCGCGGCTTCCTCGTACGCCGGGTTGAAGCGGTTGAACACGGCGAACATGATCAGCAAGCCGAACGGCAGCGTCCACGTCAGGTGCGCGCCCAGGGCCGATGTCATGAGGCCGAGCGCCGTCCCGTAGTTCTCGAGCATGCCGTCGGCGCCCATCGAGGTCAGTGCCGACTTGATCGCGCCGTCGATCAGCCGGAACTGCAGGCCGATGCCCAGCGACACGATGATCGACGGCATGATCAGGCTGGCGACGGTGACGTAGAAAAGTGCGTTGCCGCCGCGCAATTTCTTGCGGAACGCCAGCCCGGCCAGCACCGACAGCACGACGGTGATTGCCATCACGACGGCGCCCAGCAACAGCGAGCGGCGGAACGCCGCGCCGATGTCGACCGTGCCGAGGCCTTCGGCCAGCTTGTGGAACCAGTGCAGTGAGAGGCCGCGCAGCGGAAACGTCAAGCCACCCTCGGGCCCCTGGAAGCTCAGCACGAAGATGGTGAGCATCGGCCCGTACATGAACAGCACGAACAGGGCGAAGACGAATGCGAGCGGCCAGAAGCCGGGGCTGCGGTGTTCGCCGGGGCGTGCGCTCACAACTCCCTCCGGATATCGACCAGCCGGGTCAGGCCCCAGATGATCATCAGCACCACCGCCAGCAGCATCACGGCGTTGGCGGCGGCCAGCGGGAACTGCAGGTACGAGGTCTGCACCTGGATGATCTTGCCGACCGACGCGATCTGCTGCCCGCCCATGACGCCGATGGTGACGAAGTCGCCCATGACGATGGTGATGACGAAGATCGAGCCGATGATGATGCCGGTGCGCGACAGCGGAACGACCACGTTCCACAGCGTCTGCCAGCCGGACGCGCCCGAATCGCTGGCGGCTTCCAGCAGGCTGCGGTCGATCCGCATCATGCTGTTGAAGATCGGCACGATCATGAACATGGTGTACAGGTGCACGAAGGCCAGCACCACCGAGAAATTGGAGAACAGCAGCCATTCCACCGGCTGGTCCACCGCGCCGCTGCCCACAAGAACCTGGTTGACCAGACCGTTGCGCCCCAGCAGCGGCACCCATGAAATCATGCGGATGACGTTGGAGGTCCAGAACGGCACGGTGCACAGCACGAACAGCGCCGTCTGCACGCCGGGCGAGCGCACGTGGAAGGCCAGGAAATACGCGACGGCGAAGCCCAGCGCCAGCGTGATGCCCCACACCAGCAGGCAGAACTTGAGCGTCGAAAGATAGGTGGCGAGGGTGACGCACAGGTCGCCGCGCTCGTTGAGGCGGCCGCAGCTGTCGAAGATGGCCAGGTAGTTCTTGAGCGTGAAGCCGGGCAGCAGCTCGTATTCGTTGAAGTTCCAGAAGCTGACCATCAGCGTGAGGGCCAGCGGAACCAGGAAGAACAGCACGAACACCGCCGCGAACGGCCCGGCCTGCCACCAGGCCGGGGTCGAACGGGCGGCGCTCGCGGCGGTCATCTCAAGCGGCGACGAACTCGTTCCACTTCTGGACCATGTACTCGTTCTCGTCCATGATCGCGTTCCAGCAGGCGATGCCGCCCATGCGCTGCTCGTAGCTGCCGCCGTCGCGCACTGCGCCGGCCTTGGCCAGCAGGTCGCCGGTGGGGCTCTTGATGTCCTGCGAGGCGGGCTTGCCTTCCATCCAGTAGGCCCACTCGTACGCTTCCATCTTGGCCTTGGCAGTTTCCAGCACCGCGCTGTAGTAGCCCTGGCGATTGAGGTACGCACCGGCCCAGCCGTCCAGGAACCAGTTGATGAACTCATAGGCGCCGTCGAGCTTCTTGCCCGACAGCGTGGCCGGCACGCCGAAGCCTGCCGCCCATGCGCGATAGCCTTCCTTCAGCGGCTGGAAGGTGCAGGCGATGCCCTTGGTGCGCACGGCCGTCACCGCGGGCGACCACATCGACTGGATCACCACTTCGCCCGACGCCATCAAGTTGACCGATTCGTTGAAGTCCTTCCACAGCGCGCGGAACTGGCCGGCCTTCTTGGCGTCGATCAGCGTCTTGATCGTCAGGTCGATTTCCTTCTTGGTCATGTTGCCCTTGTCGGGGTACTTGTAGATGCCCTTGGCCTCCACCACCATCGCCGCGTCCATGATGCCGATGGACGGGATGTTGAGGATGGCGGCCTTGCCCTTGAACTCGGGGTTGAGCAGCTCGGCCCAGCTGGAGATCGGCCGCTTGATCAGGTCGGGACGGATGCCCAGCGTGTCGGCGTTGTACACAGTGGGAATCAGCGACATGAACTGCGTGGGCTGCGTTGCGAACTTCTTGCTCTTCTCGCCTTCCAGGAAGATCACCTTCTTGGGCGCCGTGCCCTGGTCGCCGACCTTCTTGCCGGCCACTTCGCCCTTGGTGAAGAGCGAGGTGATCTTGTCGGCGTTCTTGATCTTCTTGGTGTCGATGCCCTTCAGGTTGCCGGTGGGCACGATCTTCTTGAGCGAGAAATACTCGGTGTCGATCAGGTCGAAGCTGTTGGGCGC
>JAQGMS010000314.1 GCA_028292245.1 Ramlibacter sp. | reverse complement strand
TTTGTCACGGTGCTGCAGAGACCGCAGGCCGAATTCGAAACCATGGAGGTGTTGGAAGAATGACGAGCGTAGAACCTTCTGAAAACGTGATCCGCACGGTCCTGCGCGACCATGGGCGCCTGAAGCAGGACGCGGCTTCGCTGGATGCGAACTCCGATCTCTACCAATTGGGCCTGACCTCGCACGCCAGCGTCAACGTGATGCTGGCGCTGGAAGGCGCGTTCGGCATCGAGTTCCCGGACCGCATGCTGACGCGCAACGTGTTCAGCAGCATCGAATCGATCCGCAGCGCCCTGGACGAGCTGTCCGTCACGTGAAGCAGTGCGCCATGAGCCTGTCTGAACTCCAGATCGGCGCGGGTGCCACGGCTGTCCGTTCGGGAATGCGCAGCCCGGCGCGTCCTGCCATCGTCGAAACCGCGCTGCCCGTGGCCACGCCGATCGTGTTCGATGCTGCCGGCTCCTGGTGCTTCGGTTGGTACCACCGCGCGAGCAGCCCGGCGCTGGGCGTCGGCGTGGTGCTGTGCCGGCCGGTGGGCTATGAAGCCATGTGCTCCTACCGCGCCTATACCGAATTCGCCGAAATCCTGGCGAAGGCGGGCTTCGATGTCTTGCGTTTCGACTATCACGGCACCGGCGACTCCGCCGGAAGCGACGCCGACCCTGCCCGGGTCGAGGCGTGGGTGGACAGCATCGTGTGCGGCGCCGCGCAAGTTCGCAAGCTGGCAGGCGTCTCGCGGCTGGCCCTGTTCGGCGTGCGGCTGGGGGCCACGCTCGCCGTGCAGGCCGCGCAGCGGCTGGGCGGCGTCGAAAGCCTGGTGATGTGGGCGCCCTGCGTCACCGGCCAGGCCTTCGCCCGCGAGCTGCGCGCCGCAAGCGGCAGCCGCGCCGTCCAGCCGGACGGCACTCAGCCCGGTGACCTCGAGGCGCTGGGATGCCTGTACACCGCGCAGACGCTGCAGGACCTGCAGACGATCGATTGCCGGCGGCCCGAGCGCGCGCCGGCCCAGCGCGTGCTGGTCATCGGCCGCGACGACATGCCCGCCGAAGGCCCGCTGCCCGCCAGCTACCGGGCACTGGGCGCGGATGCCTCCTACGAAGTGCTGCCCGGCTACGCAAAGATGATGGTCGAGCCCCATGAGAGCGTGATCGACTACGCCAGCCTGGGTGCGGTGGCCGATTGGTTGGCCGCCGCACCCGCGCCGCCTGCAGCGCGCGCGGTCACGGCGTTGCCGGCCCGCGTGCGGGTGGCCGAATTGCCGAATGGCGTGCGCGAAGTGCCGCTCGCATTCGGCCCGGCGCACTCGCTGTTCGGCATCCTGGCCGAGCCGCCGGACGCGCGCGCGGCCCCCGCCCACCGCGACACCGCGGTGCTGCTGCTCAACGTGGGCGGCAACTACCGGATCGGGCCCAATCGCTTCTACGTGAGGATGGCGCGGTCGCTGGCGGCCGCCGGCCTGCGCGCATTCCGCTTCGACCTGGGCGGCATCGGCGACAGCCGCAGCGCCACCGGCCCGCGCGATCGCCACTACTACTCCCGGGACTCGGTCGCTGATGTCAGCGCGGCGATCGACTGCCTCGCCGCGGAGGGCTGCACCAGGTTCTATCTCGTCGGGATCTGCTCGGGCTCCTACGTCGCGTTCCAGGCCTCGCTGGCCGATGCGCGCGTCACCGGGCAGGTGCTGATGAATTCACGCCTGCTGGAGTGGCGCGACGGCGACGACGACGGCACCTGGCAGGCCCTGATGCAGCAGCACTACAAGTCCACCGCGTTCTACTGGCGCGCATTGCTGCGGCCGCAGGTCTACGGGCGGCTCTGGCGCGGCGAGGTCGACGTGCGGGGAATCGCGCAGCGCATCGTCACGGTGGCGCAAGCCCGCTTGACGCGCGCGGCCGGCCGGCTGCTGCGGCGCCCCGCGGAGCGCGAGGAAAGCGTGCTGGCCGGCACGATGCGGCTGGGATCGCGCGGCACCGACACCCTGGTCGTGATGGCGGCGCAGGACGACGGGCGCGACTACGTCGAGTTCCATTTCGGCGTCGGCGGCAGCCGACTGCGCGGCAACCCCAACTTCCGGATGGTCGTCGTCGACGATTGCGACCACACCTTCTCCACCGCCGACAGCCAGCAGCAGGTGATCGGGATCGTGCAGCGGCACCTCCAGCAGCGTCTTTCGGGTGGGGGGTAGGTGCGCGCGCGGTTTTTTGAACGCAGAGGGCGCAGAGGATTCGCAGAGGACGCAGAGAAAACCGGGAGAAAATTTGAAGAGAGAAATCAGAACCCGGCTTCTGTCTTCCTCTGCGTCCTCTGCGTAACCTTTGCGCCCTCTGCGTTCAAAAGACCTGGGCGAGGCACCCCCATCAATCCAGCAAAGCCCGCCGGATCGGCTCGTGCCAGTTCCCCGTCTTCGGTGAGAACATGCCGAACGACGGTGACGCCAGCTCCCAGTACGTCCAGCCGATGCCGCGCCGCTCGGCTTCGTCGCGCACGGTGCGCGCGTAGCTCTCGCGCGACGCCATGTCCACCGCCTCGTAAGTGCCGAACTCGCCCAGGTGCAGCGGGTAGCCGCTCGCCTGGTTCCAGCGGCGCGCGGACTCCAGCACGTCCGCAATCACCTTGCGCTGGCCTGCATCGCAGCAGGCGACCCCGGTAGGGAAGGGCTTGGCCAGGAAATCGGCGCCCTGGTGCGTGAAGGGGAAGGGGTCGTAGTTGTGGATCGCGACGATCAGGTTGCGGTCCGGCGGCAGGTGCAACTTGGGCAGTTCGCCGATGCCGTTCCACTCGCCCGGCCCGATCAATACGATGCGCGCCGGGTTGCTGGCCCGCACCACCGCCAGCGTCCTGGCCGCCAACGCGTTCCAGGGCTCGCCATTGAGCCGCCCATGCGGCTCGTTCAGCAACTCGAACAGCAACTTGGGTGAACGGTCCTTGTAGCGCTGCGCGAGCTGCCGCCAGATGTTCACCAGCCGGGTGTCCAGCACCGAAGCATCCACCGCGAATTCATTGGGGTGCTGCGCGTCGCCGGTGATCTGCGTGTAGTGATGCACGTCCAGGATCACGTACACACCTTTGGCCAGCAAGGCATCCACCGCCTTGTCCACCCGCTGCGCGAATTGCTCGTCGATCGTCGCGTCGGCGGTCGGTGCGGCGTGGTTGGTCCATCGCACCGGCAGCCGCACGGTTGCGAAATTGGCGGCGGCCCGGTCGATGTAGCCGGGCTCCAGCTTCACGCCCCAGTCGCCTTCGCGCGGCGCATCGAGCATGTTGCCCAGGTTGATGCCGCGCCGCAGGGCGTGGGCTGTGGCGCAGGTTTCCGGCGTGACGGCGGAGCAATTCTGCGTAACCCGCGCGGGGCGAGCGGCGGTTCCGGTCTGCGCATTCACGGCTGCGGCGCCGGCGGCCAATAGCAGGGCCGCGATGGTGGCTGTTTTCAAGCTGTTCGGTGTGGTTTTGTGGTTTCGACCGGATTCTGTCCGGCGCGCGGCGCGCGGCGAACTCTGCAGTGGCAGGTTGCGGCGGCGTCCTACAGCGTCCGGCTGAGCGCAAACGCGTGAAGAAATCACGCCACAAGCGTAAATGATTTGAGGCTCACGCGTCGCCGCGTAACTTCTGCACAGCGGTTTTCGCATTTGGCGAGGCGCTCGGCGCCTCAGCCCCGGCCCCGGTAATTTCGCACGACGCTCATCCGCGGCTCCTCTGTTGGCGCGGTCCCCCAATGGCTCAGCTGATTTGCATCCGGTTGCACGTCTTCACGCCCGGTACGCGATCGAACTCAGCACTAGAGGGGAAAACGGGGTCCTTCGCTTACGCTTTGTCGGTTTTTGCCTATTGGCTATGTAGTCCACGTCCTACTAACATCGCCCCCATGGCTGAGCCCACACCTCGACAGTTGCTTCCCCTCCTGCACGGTGGTCTCGGTTCCGAACTCATCTGCTGCGGCGCGAAGACGCGAAACGGCAGAGCAGCCAACCCAACGGTGCGTCCCCGCCAGGCCGCCTGAGTTTTTTACATCTGGATGAAGCAGTACCATGCAAAGACGTGATTTCTCGAAGATGGCCGCGCGCCTGTTCCTGCTGTCGGGCTCCAGCTCGGTGGCGCTGGCCCTGACCGGCTGCGGTGGTGGTGGCAGCGAAGCCGAGACGGCCCTCGCCGCCGATGTGACGACCGATGCCTCGTCGACCGGCATGGCACCACTTGCCGGGTGGATCCGCCCGGTCAAGCCGGGCACCACGCCCACGACGACCCCCACAGCCACGCCGACCGCCGCCATTGCCTATCCGTTCGGAGCGCGCCTGACCAAGTACGCCGCCGGCATCCGCCCATCGCAGACCAATGCGGCGATGGACGCCGTGCTCACCGCGCAATACACCGCATGGAAGGCGGCCCGCGTGGTGTCCGCCAACTCGATCGTGGCCGGTGGCTACGCGGTGAAGTTCGCCGACGCGACCTACATGACGGTCTCCGAAGGCATGGGCTACGGCATGCTGCTCGCCGTGCTGTTCGCCGGGCACGACCCGCAAGCGCGCACGCTGTTCGACGGCCTGCTGGCGGTCGTGCGGGCCCGCCCGGCCTACGCGGTGACGGCTTACGACCCGAACGGCAAGTACCTGATGGACTGGCGAATCAATGCCAACGGCAGCTCCGCCGGCGACGGCTGGAACGCCATGGACGGCGACCTCGACATCGCCCTGGCGCTGCAGATGGCCGACAAGCAATGGGGCTCCGCCGGCGCGTGGAACTACCTGCAAGAGGCAAAGAACACGATCGGCGCCCTCAAGTCCTGGAACATGCGCGCCGACGGCGCCACCAAGGGCCTGCCCAGCGCCAACAACAACCGCACCTCCGACTACATGATCGGCCACTTCCGCGCCTTCAAGGCGGCCACGGGCGACGCCCTCTGGAGCACGGCCGTGGACCGCGCCTTCGGCCTGATCGACCGCATGCAGACCGTGTACTCGCCCGGCGTCGGCCTGATGCCCGACTTCGTCATCAACACCAATACCGCCACGCCTTCCCCTTCCACCGGCTACATCGGCGACGGCAACGACAAGGAAGGCTACTTCTGGTGGAATGCCTGCCGCAATCCGTGGCGCTATTCGAGCGACTACCTGATGTCGGGCGATGCGCGCTTCGCGCTGGTGACCGGCCGGATGATCGACTTCTTCAAGAACAAGTCCGGCGGCGACCCGTACAAGATCGGCACCGGCTATGCCCTGGACGGCACCCAGCTGACCGGCGGCAACAGCGCGGCCTACCATGGCCCGATCTGCGCGGGCGCCTGCGTCGACGCGCGCTTCCAGGGCTTCCTGGACACGATGTGGACCTGGAACGCGACCCACCTCACGACCGGTTACTACGACGGCGAAATCCAATTGCTCAGCATGGTGGTCGCTTCGGGCAACTGGTGGACGCCGGCCGGGACGATCACCGCCGTCAACGTCCTGCCCCAGCCGCAAGTCACGCCGCCTGCCGGCACGACCCCGGTGCTGGCAAGCAACATCCTGGTCAACGGCGACTTCGCCGGCGGCCTGGCCAACTGGAACAACTGGGGCAACTCGCAGGTCGTGGCCGGCGCACTTCAGGTCGGCACCGTCGCCGGCGGCGTGGCGCAGGACGTCTACACCCAGCTGGTCCCCGGCAAGACCTACAAGCTCAGCGGCATGGCCAGCATCACGGCCGCTGCCGAGGGCGTGTTCATCGGCGTCAAGCTCATGGACAGCTCGGGCGCCATGCTGGTGAACCAGACGGTGCTGGCCAACTCGCTGGCACCCGTCAATGGATCGGTCACCTTCACGGTGCCGCAGGGTGTGGCAAGCGGTTACGTGTTCATCTGGAAGAACACCAACAGTGCCGTCGCCGTCGTCGACAGCCTGTCGCTCGTCGCCGTCGGCTGATCCGGTGTAGGCCGGGACTGACTCGCGCGTCGGCGCGAGTCGCGATTTGCGCTCGCCCGTCGTGGCGATGACACGGATGTTCGCCACCGCACACACAGCGGTGGGGTTGCTCACCTAGGATCGGGCTCAGCAACTACCAACAGCGAGCCACCGAGTCATCCCATGAGCGCCACCGTGCCGACGCCCGATTCCGATCCGGCGCATTTCCTGAAGATCGCCGGCCAGGGCGCGGCCGTTGCCACGCATGCCGACCTCTGGCGCTGGCTGCAGGGCGACGTCCAGCAATGGCTGGCGCACGAGGTCATGCTCATCGGCTGGGGCGACTTCCGCTCCGGCAACCTGCACTTCGACATCGTTTCCAGCCTGCCCGGCCTGCGCACCCACAGCTGCACGCAGGCCACGATCGGCCCACTGCTGAGCTACCTGCGTGACTGCTGGGTCGCCGCACAGAATGCGCCGTACCAGCTCGACGTCAGCGCCTGCCGCGACCTGCTGGCCGGGCGCGGCCCGGGATGGGACCGTGGCGAGGCGATCGGCTCCATGCGCACGGCCGTCGTGCACGGGATCGGCGACGGCAAGCGCAGCGGCGAGCGCATCTTCGCGGCGCTCAGCGGGCACGCCGCGCCGCCCGCCGCCGCCGCCACCGCGCTGAAGCTGCTGCTTCCCTATATAGATACGGCCTTGCGGCAGATGCCCCCGGTCCCGCCGCGGCAGGCCCACTGCATCAGCAACCCGGTGCAACGGCAGGTGGTGCGGCTGTCGGCCTTGAGCGAGCGCGAGCGGCAGATCATGACCTGGGTGGCGCTGGGCAAGACCAACCCGGAAATCGGCTGCATCCTTTCCATCAGCGAGTTTACGGTGAAAAACCACATGAAGAGCATCTTCGGCAAACTGGACGTCAGCAACCGGGCCCAGGCCGTGGCCAAGCTGACGCGGGCGGACGCTTATGCATGAAGCCGAGCCGCTGATCGCCGCCGCCGCGCGGCCCGCCATCTCCGGAATCCCCGTGCTGGGGCAAAGCCGCCTGCTGCGGGCGCTCGAGGCGATCATCGAGCCGCTGGTCACGGTGCTTTCGCTGTGGCTGCTGATCTGGCATTTCGAGGGCACCCTCACGCCGCTGTGGCTGGTCGCATCGGTAGTGGCCTTCGCGCTCGCGTTTCCGGGGCGCTCGCTGCTGCGCATGCGGCCCGACCGCGTGTTCGTGAGCATCCTGCTGGCCTGGTGCTGGACCGCCGGCCTGCTGCTGGCGATGGCGTTCGCCACCGGCAGCA
>JAQGMS010000409.1 GCA_028292245.1 Ramlibacter sp. | reverse complement strand
CCTCGTCCGCGATCGCCGCGTCGCCATCGCCGACATGCGCGCGATCGATGAATTCGGCGTCGGCGTCCTGATCCGGCGGGTGATCGAGCGGGTCAAGGCGCGCAATGGCGTGCTGCATGTCTCCTTCGATGTCGACTTCCTCGACCCCGCGGTGGCGCCGGGCGTCGGCACCACGGTGCCGGGCGGGGCCACCTATCGCGAGGCCCATCTGGTGATGGAGCTGTTGCACGATTCAGGCGTGGTGCGCTCGCTCGACATTGTCGAGCTCAATCCGTTCCTCGACGAACGCGGCCGCACCGCGCGGGTCGCGGTCGAACTGATCGGCAGCCTGTTCGGCCTGCAGATCACCGACCGCCCGACGCCGAGCAATGCGTTGGTCCCCGACAGCAGCTAATCAATCCCAAAAACAACACGATCAAAACAAAACAAGGGAACGCCATGACGAAAAATTCGAAAATACGCAGCGTCGAAATCCTCAGCTGCGACGCCGGCTGGCGAAACTACCACTTCGTCAAGGTCATGACGGAAGACGGCATCGTTGGCTGGAGCGAATATGACGAGGGATTTGGCGCGCCCGGCGTTGGTGCGGCGATCCAGCGGCTGTCGGCGCGCGTGGTTGGACAAGACGTATCGGCGCACGAGCGGATCTTTGCCGAGCTTTCAGCGGCAACGCGGCCCGCCACCGGCGGCGTGGTGGCGCTGGCGTTGGGGGCGATCGAAAACGCGCTGCTCGACGCCAAGGGCAAATTGCTCGGCGTGCCCTGCTATGAACTGCTCGGCGGCAAGATCCGCGATCGCGTGCGGGTATACTGGTCGCATTGCGCGACGTGGCGCATCAACCATCCCTCCTGGTACACGCCTGGTATCACCGACCTCGACGGCGTCAAGGCGATCGGGCGCGAGGTCCGGGAGAAAAAATTCACTGCGCTGAAGACCAACATTTTTACCTACACCGACGGCAAGCCGCAGGGCTGGCGGCCCGGCTTCGGTTCGCCGTTCCAGCCGGAGATCAACGTCGACCGCAAGGTGCTGCGCGACCTGCGCATGCATCTGGAAGCCATCCGCGACGGCGCCGGGCCCGATGTGGACATCCTGCTCGACCTCAATTTCAACGCCAAGACCGAAGGCTATCTGAAGATCCTGCGCACCATCGCCGACCTCGACATGTTCTGGATCGAGATCGACAGCTTTAGCCCGGAAGCGCTCGGCTATATCAGGCGGCAAAGCCCGCATCCGTTCTCGTCCTGCGAAACGCTGCTCGGCTTGCGCGAATTCCTGCCGTTCTTCCGCGAACAGGCCATGGACGTCGCGATCATCGACACGCCGTGGAACGGGGTGTGGCAGTCCATGAAGATCGCAGCATCAGCCGAAGCCCACGAGGTCAACGTTGCCCCGCATAATTTCTACGGCCATCTCTGCAGCATGATGAACGCCCATTTCTGCGCCGCGGTGCCCAATCTGCGCATCATGGAAATCGACATCGACCGCCTGGCATGGGACCACGAATTGTTCACCCATCTGCCCGACATCGTGGACGGCCATCTCATTATTCCGGACCGGCCGGGCTGGGGCACCGAGCCCAACGAGGAAGGCCTCCGTGCCCATCCGCCGAAGAGCGTTGGAGGGCTGCTGAATTATGGCAGAAAGGTATAGGGCACTGACCCAGTCGAGGCCGCAACGGGCATTGCTACAATTCTAAAGAAGGCGCCAACCTGATTGCAAATGATTCGGACCGACAATTTCCGGGTCAGCATTCGGAGGATGGCGCCATGAACGCGAAGAAGTACGCCGCCGAAGCCATTGGAACTTTTTGGCTGACCTTTGCCGGATGCGGCAGCGCGGTGATCGCCGCGGCCTTTCCGCAGGTCGGCATTGGATTGGTTGGCGTATCCCTGGCATTCGGGCTCAGCGTCGTGACCACGGCCTATGCCATCGGCCATGTCTCGGGTTGCCATCTCAACCCCGCCGTGACGGTGGGTCTCGCCGCCGGCGGCCGTTTTCCGAGCGGACAGGTCGTGCCCTATATCGTCGCGCAGGTGATCGGGGCGGTTGCTGCTTCGGCGCTGCTATATGTCATCGCGAGCGGGGCTACCGGGTTCGACGTCACCAAGGGCTTTGCGTCGAACGGCTATGGCGCGCATTCGCCGGGTCAATACAGCCTGGTCGCCTGCTTCCTCATGGAAGTGGTGATGACGATGATGTTCCTCTTCATCATCATGGGCGCCACCCATGGCAAGGCGCCGGCCGGCTTTGCGCCGCTGGCGATCGGGTTGGCGCTGGTCATGATCCATCTGGTCAGCATTCCCGTCACCAACACGTCGGTCAATCCGGCGCGCAGCACCGGTCCGGCGTTGTTCGTCGGCGGCTGGGCGATTGGACAGCTCTGGCTGTTCTGGGTTGCGCCATTGCTCGGCGGCGTGCTGGGCGGCGGCCTCTATCGCTGGCTCAGCGAGGAGCCCGCCGGCACGGTCGAGGGCCGCACGCCGGCATGAACGCGTTCAAGCAGGCTTGGTCGCAAACCAGATGATGTGATGCGCGCCGCTGCGCTTGGTGGTGGCGCGCACGCCAACCTCGTTGACCTCGAAGCCGGCGTCGCGCAGCCGCTTCGAAAACTTCGGATGCGGCCCCGACGACCATACGGCGAGCACCCCGCCCGGCCGCAATGCCCGGTAACTCGCCCTTAATCCCCCGGAATCGTACAGCGCGTCATTCGCCTTGCGGATCAGGCCCTCCGGGCCGTTATCGACGTCGAGCAGGATCGCGTCGTAGGCGGCGGCCCGCGATCGAATCACCTCCATGACGTCGCTCTCGCGAATTGTCGTTCGCGGATCCTTCAAGCTGTCGCCAAACAGCTCAGCCATCGGGCCGCGCGCCCAGACGACCACCGCCGGCACCAGTTCAGCCACCGTGATCCGCGCTTTCGGCCCCAGCACCGCCAGCGCGGCGCGCAGCGTAAATCCCATGCCGAGGCCGCCGATCAAGAGATGCGGCGCCTTGACCGCTTCCAGCCTGCGGCAGGCCAGCGTGGCCAGCGCCTCCTCCGATCCGCTGAGGCGGCTGTTCATCAGCTCGTTCTGGCCGAGCTTCATGGAAAACTCGTCGCCGCGCTGCATCAGGCGAAGCTCAACCTCGGAGCCGGGCACGCCTGCGGTATCGATCTGCTTCCATGGAATCATGCGAGGTTTCTCAACTACCCCAGCATCTGGGTATCGCCGCAGATCGAGATCGCCTGCCCCGAAATGGTCTTGCCGCGCGGGCTGCACATGAACAGGATCTGGTCGGCGAGCTGCTCCGGCGTCACATAGTCCTTGATCGAGGTGTAGGAAAACGCGGTGCGTTCCATCTCGGCGTAGGAGATGCCGCGCTGCTGCGCCTTGGCTTCCAGCACCCGGCGCTGGCGGTCGCCGGCGACGAGGCCGGGGAGGATCGCGTTGACGCGGATGCGGTCCGCGCCGAGCTCGATCGACAGCGATTTGGTGAAGCCGATCACTCCCCATTTCGCCGCGGCATAGGGCGTGCGCATGGCAAAGCCGAGCCGGCCCGCGGCCGAGGAGATATTGACGATGGAAGCGTTCTTGCTCTTGCGCAAATGCGGCACCGCCAGGCGCGCGCAGTTGAACTGGCCGGTGAGACAGATCGCGAGGCAGCGGTCCCAGTCTTCCGGGTTCATCTCCTCGACCTTTGAGGTCGGCCCGGCGATGCCGGCATTGTTGACCAGCACATCGAGGCCGCCGAGTTTTGCCGCCGCCTCTGAAAACAGCTTCTGCACCGACGAGCGGTCGGAAACATCGCAGGAGGACCAGGTGATCCCGGGATCGCTCGACGACAATTCCCGCAGGGCGATTTCATCGACGTCGCAGGTGTGGACTTTGGCGCCTTCGGCCGCAAAGCGCCGCGCGATGGCGAGGCCGATGCCGTTGGCGCCGGCGGTCACCAGCACGCGCAAACCTTTGAGTTCGAGATCCATGATCGCTCCGGAATGTCGGTTGGAAGAAGATCAGTCGGCGAGGCTGCCGCGCGAGATGATAAATTCCGCAGCACCCTTGATGTCGGCAGCAATCCCGGCCTGCGCTGCCGCGCCGTCGCCGGCCTCGATCGCCTTGCGCACATCGGCGTGAAACCGGATCGCGTCACCCTTGGCGAGCCGTTCCGGATTGGCCCTGAGGTCGAGATTGATCACGGGACCTGCCTTGAGCCAGAGCGCGCGGATGATCTCCACCATGATCGGCGAATGCGCGGCGTCATACACAGCGAAATGAAAGGTCTTGTTGAGTTCGACCGCGCGCGGCAGATCGGGCGCGGGCAGTTCGCTCTCGCTCCGCATCGCGGCCTCGGCGCGGGCGATCAGCGCCAGATTGCGCTTGTCGCGATGAACAGCGGCTTGCGCTGCCGCATGGCCCTCGATCGCGATCCGTACCCGGGTCAGGTCGCGGAATTGTCCCGCCGACATCAGGGGCACGCGCACCGCGCGGTTCGGCGTCACCTCCAGCGCCTTGTCGGCGACCAGCCGCGACACCGCCTCGCGCACCGGCATGATGGATACGCCGAGCACATCGGCCGCCGCACGGAGCGACAGTTTTTCGCCCGGTGCGAGCCGGCCGGAAATCAGGAGGTCGGCCAGTTGCGCATAGGCCCGCTCGCCCAGCGTCTGACGATCGAGCGGCTCCACCAGATTGAGCGCGGCCGGCAGATTCACGCTGTTACTCCCATGCTTCCCGCGATTTTCCTGAGGGGACTCGACAACGGCCCGGACATTTGCAACTCTAACTGTGATCACAGATCACGGCAAGCGGGGCCAAGCGCTTCTTCAGAGAACGGCGCGGCGCTAGCCGAAACAACAAACAGCCGCCACCGACGCGGCCGTATCAGGGAGAGCAAGACGGATGTCCAGCAACAATCAATTCACCCGCCGCAGCCTGTTGAAGACCGCCGGCGGCATCGCCCTGGTGTCGGGAGTTTCCGCGCCGGCGATCCTGCGCGCGCAGACCGCCGATGTCATCAAGATCGGCCATCTGACGCCGCGCACCGGCTTCCTCGGGCCGCTCGGCGAATATGCCGTGATGGCGATCGACCTCGCGGTGGAAGAAATCAATGCCGCCGGCGGCTTGTTGGGCCGCAAGGTCGAACTGCTGAAGGAAGATTCCGTC
>JAQGMS010000425.1 GCA_028292245.1 Ramlibacter sp. | reverse complement strand
CAGGCTGACCTTCGCGGTGATCGCCGCGTCCGACCCGATCTCGTCGCGCACCGCCCGCGCGACCTGGCGGCCGAGCCGGGCGCGGTTCTCCAGCGAGCCACCCCGGTCGTCCTTGCGCCGGTTCAGCCCGGGCGCGAGGAAGGAGGAGATCAGGTAGCTGTGCGCCATGTGCAGCTCGAGCACGTCGAAGCCGGCGCGCACCAGCGTCCGCGAGGCCGCGACGTACGCCTTGGTGATCCGCGTCAGGTCGGCCTCGGTGGCCGCCTTGACCATCTGCATGGACAGCGGGCTCGGCATCCGGCTCGCGCTGAGCGCCTTGACGCCGTTCGACCGGCCGTTGGCGACCGGGCCGGCGTGCCCGACCTGGCCGGCGACCGCGGCGCCGGACTCGTGGACCGCGTCGGCGATCCGGGCCAGCCCGCCGACCGTCCGCTCCCCCACCAC
This sequence comes from Ramlibacter sp., assembly GCA_028292245.1. Lineage (GTDB taxonomy): Bacteria > Pseudomonadota > Gammaproteobacteria > Burkholderiales > Burkholderiaceae_C > Ramlibacter. The sequence goes on along the minus strand of JAQGMS010000425.1, from coordinate 3,294 downwards.
GATCTGCTCGCGGTGCGTGCGCCCCTCCGGCGCGACCGCGAGGTAGGCGACCGTGGTCAGGCCGACGCCGCCACGAGTCACCGCGAGGTGGTAGTCGATCAGCTCGTCGGTGACCTGGCCGTACGGCGCGCGCCCCTCGAAGGTCGCGGCCTTGACCGTGCGGTTGCGCAGCCGGACCGGGCCGAGCGTGGCGGGCGCAAAGACATCCGGGGTGGTCACGACCGCAAATCTAGAACACGTTACAGATCGGCGCGAGGGGCCGCGCCCAGCTCGCTCTTCTGCCGGCGCAGCCAGAGCAGCCCCGCGATCGGCAGCACTGCCGGCACGAAGCCGTAGCCGATGCCGTAGTCGGACCACACCGACGCGTCGGGGAACCAGTCCTGCTCGACCAGGCTCAGCGTGCCGACCGTGAGCACGCCCCCGAGCTCGACCCAGAGCATCACGCTCGCGAAGCCGGTGTTGCCTACCGAGGCCTGCCGGATGGCGTACCAGCCCAGCGCGTAGGTCACGGCGGCGGCCAGCGACAGCCAGTACGCCACCGGCGCCTCGTCGTACTGCGTGGTCAGCTGCACCAGCGCCCGGGCGCCGGCGGCGAGGGTGAACAGCGCGTAGAAGGCGAGCAGCACCTTGTGCGGGCCGGAGCGCGGGGAGGTCGTCATGCGGTCATCTGCAGACGTACGGCGATCACGGTGACGGCGAGCGCGCCCACGGCGACGACGGCCGAGGACCAGACCGCGCGGTCGCCCTCGATCGACTTCATCGCGATCGGCAGCACGCAGACCGACGAGATCAGGTAGCCGACGTGCGTCGACATCGAGTCCGGCGGGTTGTCGCCGAACACCGTGCCGAGGCCGGCGAGCCCGCGGACGATCAGCAGCACCTCCAGCAGCCACACCATCTGGTCGAGCCAGCTCGGCCGCTCGCCGCGACGCAGCACCACGACGAGGGCGAGCACGGTCACCAGGGCGGCGTACCCGATCACGATGATGGTGATCTGGCTCGTCACGCTCGGCATGGCAGCATCATCGACCATGCACCCCGACGAGCTCGTGACCACCCTCCGGGCGGCGGGGTGCGTGTACGCCGAGGACGAGGCCCGGCTGCTGACCGAGGCCGCCGACGACGAGACCGAGCTCGCGCGGATGGTGGCCGACCGGGTCGCCGGGCTGCCGCTCGAGCAGATCGTCGGGTACGCCGAGTTCTGCGGTCTGCGGATCACCGTCGCCCCCGGCGTCTTCGTGCCGCGGCAGCGGACCACCGCGCTGGTCCGACAGGCCGCGCTCGGCCTGCGCGCGGGTGACGTCGTCGTCGACCTGTGCTGCGGCGCCGGCGCGATCGGCGCGGCGCTGCTGGCCGGCACACCCGGCCTGGAGGTGTACGCCGCCGACGTCGACCCGGCCGCCGTCGCTGTGGCCCGCCGCAACCTGCCACCGGAGCGGGTCTTCGTGGGCGACCTGTACGACGCGCTCCCCGACGCCCTGCGCGGGCGGGTCACCGCGGTCGTCGCGAACGCGCCGTACGTGCCGACCCACGCGATCGCGACGATGCCGCCCGAGGCCCGCGACCACGAGCACCGGGTGGCGCTGGACGGCGGCCCCGACGGCCTCGACGTGCACCGCGGCGTGGCGGCCGGAGCCACCGCGTGGCTGGCGCCGCACGGGCGGTTGCTCATCGAGTCGAGCCGGGGTCAGGCCGTGGGCACGGCCGCCCTGATGCAGGAGGCCGGGCTCGCGACCGAGCTGTGGACCGACGACGACGTCGATGGCACCGTGGTCATCGGGACCTCGCTCCGCTGACCTCGCCGAGCCGCACCAGGTCGGCGCGGAGCGCGGGCCGGCGGTCGCGGTGAGCGGGGACCAGCGCGTAGGTCAGCAGCTCCATCAACCGCGGGAACTTCAGCACCTCGTAGCGCTGCACCACCCGGGTGCCGTCGGGGTGCGGGTGGAGCTCGAAGGACCAGGCCGTCGAGTCCGGCGGCGTTCCGCCGCTCGTCGTGTAGCCGAAGGACCGGCCCGGCTCGAGGTCGGTGATCGTGCAGATCCGCGACCAGCCGAACCGGTTGACCTTGTTGCTGCCGCGGAACGTCGCTCCCACCGCCGGACCGGTCGCGCCGTCCAGCCACTCGGCACCCTGGCACTCGTGGCTCCACTCCGCGATCCGGGTGACGTCGGTGACGACCGCGTAGACCTCCTCCGGCGACGCGGGCACGACGACCTCCACCTCGCCCGTGGGCGGGATCGCCCAGCGCGTCACCGCCAGGCCCCGGCCACGTCGAGGGACAGCGACGGCACGGCCTCGGCCGACGTCCCCTCCCAGAGCAACGCGCGCTTGCGCCGGTAGCGGCCGCCGAGCAGCCGGACCAGGACGAACCGCGGGACCGGCGGCACCAGGTCCAGGGCGAGCCCGCGGCCGACCTCGTCGAGGTTGTCGAGGATCCAGTGGCCCTCCTGGGCGAGGTACATCAGCGTCTTCGACTTGACGTTGACCTGCTCGTTCCAGTCGTCCCACTCGCGCTGCGACACGCAGCCCGAGACGACCGGCATCATCACCAGCTCCTCGCGCTCGAGGTGCGGCAGCAGGACGTCGTCGAGCGATCCGAGCGCCGCGAGCAGCTCGTTCAGGGCACCCGGGGCGTCGGCCGCGAACGCGCGGGCGGCCGCTTCGAGCGCCTCGATGGCCGGGTCGATCCGCTGGTGGTCGCCGTCCATGTCCTCGACCAGCTCACGGCTGCCGGGGTCGTTGCGAAGCACCATCGGGTAGAGCCCGATGTCCTCGCCGTGGTGGTGGACGTGCAGCGTGTGCATCAGCCAGAGCACGTGCTCGGCCAGGCCGGCGCGCCGGGCGACGGTCAGCCAGTCCGGGTCGTCGAGGACCATCCGGACCCGGACCAGGTCGCGGCGCAGCGCCGAGTGGACGACGCCCATCATCCGGGTGTCGCAGGGGCCGTCGAGGTCGACGGGATGGGGGCGGGGTACGACGGTGCTCATGACTTCTCCTCCGGGAGCAGCTGCTCGATCCGTTCGACCAGCCAGGTGCGGTACTTCTCGGTGCTCCAGCCGGCCGTCTCGGTCAGCAGGAGATAGACGTCAGAGCTCCCGAGAGCCCAGATGCCGTCGACGACGGCCTGCCGCGGCCGACGGCCCAGCACCATCCGGATGCCGAGCGCGTACTGCGCCCGCTGCGTCGCCTCGTACTCGTCCCAACGGGCCGCCAGGTCTGCGTCGCCGGCCGCCGCGTGCGCGAACGTCCGGTTCAGGGCGGCGATCCGCCGGTTCGCCTCGGTGACCTGGCGGC
>JAQGMS010000331.1 GCA_028292245.1 Ramlibacter sp. | reverse complement strand
GCGGCTTTGAGATCGGCCATGGATGCTCCTTCGGGTAACTTCGCGGTATCTTACGGCCAGCCGACCGCACAGAATAGGGGCCGTTGCCGAATAACTCGAAGCCCCACCGGAGACCGCGAATGGTTACCCGAATCGTTGCCCAGCAAGCCGCAGGCGCCGCCGCCCGCAAGGCAATCAAGGCCGTTCGAAGGAACGCAACGCGCGCGGCCAGCGGGATGCTGGGGCTCACCGGCGAGCGCATGACCAAGGTCGACACGGCCTGGCTGCGCATGGATTCACCCAGCAACCTGATGATGATCGTGGGCATCTGGACGCTCAAGCCCGGCATCAAGTACCAGGAGCTGTGCCAGCGGGTGCAAGAGCGGCTGCTGAAATACGCGCGATTCCGCCAGCGCGTGACGCAAGACGCGGCCGGCGCCACCTGGGTGGAGGATGCCGACCTGGATATCGAGCGCCACGTGGTGCGCGAGAAATTGCCACGCCGCGCCAAGGGCCAGGAGCAGGCCGCGCTGCAGGAGCGCGTGGGCCAGCTGGCGATGGAGCCGCTGGACCACGACCACCCGCTCTGGCAGATGCACCTGGTCGAGGACTACCAGGGTGGCAGCGCGCTGGTCGTGCGCATCCACCACTGCATCGCCGACGGCATCGCGCTGATCTCGGTCACCATGTCGCTGGTCGATGGCGGCGCGGCGCCGCCCGAGCGCAAGCGCAAGGAGCCTTCGGCCGGCGCGGAAGACTGGATCTCCGACACGCTGATCAAGCCGTTCACCGACATGACCGTCAAGGCATTGGGTGCGGCAGGCGAGGGCGCGGCTCGCTCGCTCGGCATGCTGCGCGATCCGCAAAAGGGTTTGGCCGGATCGCTGGACCTGGCCAAGCTGGCCTACCAGGTGGTCAGCGACGCGGCCGCGCTGGCGCTGATGCCCGACGATTCGAAGACCCGGCTGAAGGGCAAGCCCGGCACCGCCAAGCGCGTGGCCTGGTGCGAGCCGATCCCGCTGGAGGAAGTGAAGGCCGTCGGCAAGGCGCTGAATTGCTCGATCAACGACGTGCTTCTCAGCTGCGTGGCCGGGGCGCTCGGCGAATACCTGAAATCACTGGGCGACGACGTCACCGGCCAGGAAATCCGCGCCATGATTCCCGTCAACCTGCGCCCGCTGGACCAAGCCTACAAATTGGGCAACCGGTTCGGGCTGGTGCCGCTGGTGCTGCCGATCGGGATGGAAAACCCGATCGAGCGGGTCTACGAGGTGCGGCGGCGCATGAACGCGCTCAAGGGCAGCACGCAGCCGCTGTTGGCGTTCGGGCTGCTGGCGGTTGCGGGTTTGCTGATCAAGCCGGCGCAGGAGGCCATGCTCAGCCTGTTCGGCAAGAAGACCACAGCGGTGATGACCAACGTGCCGGGCCCGCGCGAAAAGCTCAAGTTTCTGGGTTCCACGCTGGAGCAGAGCATGTTCTGGGTGCCGCAGTCCGGTGACATCGGCTTGGGCGTGTCGATCCTGAGCTATGGCGGCGGCGTCCAGTTCGGCGTGATCACCGACACACTGCTGTGCCCCGACCCGCAGAAGATCATCGACGGGTTCGAGCCGGAGTTCGCGAAGCTTTCGCTCGTGACGCTGATGTTGCCCTGGGGCGAATGACCCTCAGCCCTCGGCCGAATTGATCGGCATCTCGCCCAGCCGGAAGGTGGCGAATTCCGTCTCGTAGTCCTTGGCCAGCGAGTTCTTCTGCGCTTCGGTCAGCACTTTCCCGGCCAACTGGAAGATCGCGTGTTCTTCATCTTCGAGGTGGTGGTACACCTTGTGGTGAAGCTTCTTGAAGTGCGCGAGCCAGCCCGGTGAACTGAACTCCATCTTGTTGAGTTCGTCGACCAGTTCATCCATCTCGTGGTGCTCGGCCATCCCATGGCGCGCCTGCGCCTGGCTTTCGTCGAAGCCGATCAGCGGGGTGTAGAAGCACCGCTCCTCCGCCACGGCATGCGCGGCGAGCTCGTGCTTGAGTTCGCGATAGAGGCGGTTGCGATCGGGCGAGTCGCCCTGGGTCTCGAGAATTTGCGTGGCAAGTGCGCGCTGGGTGTCGTGCGACAGGCGCAGGGCTTCGAAGATGTTCATGGCTGTGCATTGTGGGCAGCGCGCCGCGCCACCCCTGTAGGCCCAAACGCCGTCTTGGCGAGCTCAGCTTTCCAGTTCGACCCGGGCCAGTTCCACGTCCAGCCGCTCCATGGCATCGACGGGTTTGCTGCCGGCGGCCTGTTCGTACAGCTTGGTCGCCTCCTTCATCCGCTTTTCGCCTTCGAGCATCACCATGCCGTTGGCGTATTCGACCAAGGCGATGGCCGAACCGGGATTGATCTTCAGGGCGTCCTGGTACAGCTTCAGGCCGGTTTCCCGCTTGGCGCCATAGGTCATGCCGCCGATCAGCGAGCCGACCTTGTCGATCACCTCCGCATGGAACGCAGCCAGCGCGATGTGGGCATCCGCATGCTTGGGCTGCAGCTTGATGGTCCGCTCCAGCGCCTCCTTCACCTTGCTGCCCAGGCCCTGCGCAAGCGCCTTGGCGACGCTGATGCCCTGGCTGTAGCGGCCCAGCGCGTAGGCTTGCCAATACCAGGCGTTGGCATTCTTCGCGTCAGCCTGCGCTTGCGCCTCGGCCCGCTGCGCCACTTCCATGAACAGGTCCAGCTTGTTCTTTTCCTTCTTCTCCAGGTAGTTGGCATAGATCGCCGTCGCCTTGTTCGCGGCGGTGATGCCGTCGCCGCCGGCCTTCAGGCCCGCCTCGGCCGCCTTCTGGAATTCGCCGTTGTGGAAGAGGGCCCAGGCTTCGAGCACGTCGCGCTCCTTGGGCAGCGGCTCGGCGTCACCCGAGTGCAGGCGCGCCCACTGCTTCTTCACGCTGGCAGCGTCGAACTGGAATTCGCCCAAGTGCGGAAAGGCGCTCCATTTGGCCATGGTCGTCTCCTGTCTTATTGGCTCGCCGGATTGCTGTAGGCAGCTACCAGCCCGAGCAGGTGCATCCGCTGGCCCTGCTCGAGGTAGGGTACCAGCAGATTGAGCACATGGTGCGCGCCCCGCAATAAAGCCAGTTGCGCACTCTCGGGTTCCAGCGCCCGCCTCGGATCACGAACGTATTCATAACTCAACCAATAAGTCAGCACCACCACCATGCTGGTGGCCGTGGCCTCGATCTCGCGCGAGTCGATGCTCACCGCGCCCGAGCGGCTCATGCCGTCCAGCAGGGCCCGCACGGCCCGCGTCTTGTTCTTCAGCACCCACTGGAAATGCGTCTCCAGCCGCCGGTTCTTGGACAGCAGGTCGTTCAGGTCGCGGTACAGGAAGCGGTATTGCCAGATCAGCTCGAACAGCGAGTGCATGAAGAACCAGGCGTCCTCGACGTCGCGCACGCCGTCGCTGGCGTTGAGCAGCTCGCTCAAGCTGCGCTCGTAGCGATCGAACAGCGAGTTGATCAGCTCGTCCGTGGCCGGGTAGTGGGAATCTAGGTTGCCCGGGCTGATATTGAGCTCGGCCGAGATCAGAGTGGTGGAAACGTTGGGCTCGCCGAATCGATTGAACAGGTCCAGCGTCACTTCCAGGATGCGCTCGGCGGTGCGGCGCGGGGCTTTTTTGGCCATGGTCGGTGCGGGCTCAAGTTTTTCTGGATGTCATGAACGGGCAGTTTAGGGGCCTTGCTTCGCGTTCCGTGTTGCGTTGCAACAAACAAAGAAAAAGGCGCCGAAGCGCCTTGTGCGAGGACCCCATTTGCGTCACGCGGACTTGCGCGGTGAAGCCCGCTTGGCGGCCGGTTTGGCGGCGCTCTTCGCCGCACTGCGCGCGGCGGTGGCCGGCTTTGCAGCGCGCTTGGACGCGCTGCGTTCGAGTTCATCGATCCGTGCCATCAGCACGTCGATGTCCCTGGACGACGGCACGCCCAGCTTGTTCAGGGCCTTGGAAACGCGCTCTTCGAAAATATCTTCGAGCTTGCCCCACTGGCCTGAAGCCTTGGATGAGATGTCGGTGGCCATCGAGGCCATGCGGTTGGTGGCTTCGGAAATTTTTTCCTCAGCCGCTGCTTGCGTCTTGCGCTGGATGGAAGTGCCTTCCTTGACCAGAGCCTCGAACACCTTGCCGCCTTCTTCCTGCGCCTTGGCGAATGCGCCCAGCCCGGCCAACCAGATTTGCTGTGCTGATTCTTTCACCGTGCCGGACAGCTGCGCGCCGGTCTTCTTGTCGGTGCTGTTCGAGGATTTGTTGATTTTCGTGACCATGGTGGCCTCCAGACGTGGGGTTGAGGGACGCGCCGTTGCCCAGGCCACAGGCGCATCGAAGCACTTTAAGCCCTGGCCCACGCCGCGTTTAGGTGCCGCTTCCTAAACCGGTAGGCGGTGTGCCCTAGCCAGCGGGTGGGTTTGTGCTGAATGATCGCGCCTGCGCTTTGGGCAAGAATGCCGCAACCCATACCAACAAGCCATCCCGGAGATCCCCATGCAATATTTCGTCACCGGCGCCACCGGTTTCATCGGCAAGCGCCTGGTCAAGAAATTGCTCGAGCGCAAGGGTTCGGTCGTGCACTTCCTGATCCGCAAGGAGAGCGAGGGCAAGATTCCCGACCTGCGCGAATACTGGGGTGTGACGGCGGCCCGGGCCATGCCTGTGTACGGCGACCTCACCGCCAAGAAGCTCGGCGTTGCCGCGGACGACGTGAAGAAACTCAAGGGCCAAGTCGATCACTTCCATCACCTTGCGGCCGTCTACGACCTGTCGGCCGACGAGGAGAGCCAGATCGCGGTGAACATCGAGGGCACCCGCAACACGGTGGAATTCGCCAAGGCGATCGACGCCGGCCACTTCCACCATGTTTCATCCATCGCCGCCGCGGGCCTGTACGAAGGCGTGTTCCGCGAAGACATGTTCGACGAGGCCGAGAACTATGAGCATCCATACTTCCTCACCAAGCACGAGAGCGAGAAGATCGTGCGCAAGGAGAGCAAGGTGCCGTGGACGGTGTACCGCCCGGCCATGGTGGTGGGCGACAGCCAGACCGGCGAGATGGACAAGATCGACGGGCCCTACTACTTCTTCAAGCTGATCCAGCGCATGCGCCAGTTGCTGCCACCGTGGCTGCCGGCGGTGGGCCTCGAAGGCGGGCGCGTCAACATCGTGCCGGTGGACTTCGTGGTCGATGCGCTCGACTTCCTGAGCCACAAGGCCGACATCAACAAGCGCTGCTTCCACCTGGTCGACCCGGTCGGCTATCGGGTCGGCGACGTGCTCGACATCTTCAGCCGGGCTGCGCATGCGCCGAAGATGAACCTGTTCATCAACGCGGCGTTGCTCGGCTTCATCCCCAAGAGCGTCAAGAAGGGATTGATGGCCGTCGCGCCGATTCGCCGCATCCGCAGCGCGATCATGAAGGACCTGGCAATACCCGAGGACATCCTGACGTTCGTCAACTACCCGACGCGATTCGACAGCCGCGAAACGCAAGCCGCCTTGAAGGGCACCGGCATCACGGTGCCCAACCTGAAGGACTACGCGTGGCGCCTGTGGGACTACTGGGAGCGCCACCTCGACCCCGACCTGCACATCGACCGGTCCCTCCGTGGCACCGTCGGCGGCAAGGTGGTGCTGGTCACCGGCGGCTCATCGGGCATCGGACTGGCGGCTGCACACAAGTTTGCCGAAGCCGGCGCGACCACGGTCATCTGCGGGCGCGACCAGGACAAACTGGATCAAGCGTGCAAGGAGGCCAAGGCCAAGGGCTACCAGTTCATCGCCTACGCCGCCGACATCGCCGACATGGCCGACGCCGACCGCTTTGTCCAGGTGCTGGTTGAAAACCACGGCGGCGTCGATTTCCTGATCAACAACGCCGGCCGCTCGATCCGCCGCGCCATCGAATCCAGCTACGACCGCTTCCACGATTTCGAGCGCACCATGCAGCTCAATTATTTCGGTTGCCTGCGCGTGACGATGGGGCTGCTGCCCGGCATGGTGAAAAAGCACAAGGGCCACGTCGTCAACATCAGCTCGATCGGCGTGCTGACCAACGCGCCGCGCTTCTCGGCCTATGTCGCCAGCAAGGCCGCGCTGGATGCGTGGACGCGTTGCGCCTCCAGCGAATTTGCCGATCGCGGCATCACCTTCACCACGATCAACATGCCGCTGGTGCGTACGCCCATGATCGCGCCAACCGGCATCTACAACAACGTGCCGACGCTGGCGCCGGAAGAGGCCGCCGACATGATCGCCGATGCCTGCATCTCCAAGCCGGTGCGCATCGCCACCCGCCTGGGCATCATGGGCGAGGTGTTGCACGCGCTGCTGCCGCGCGTGGCGCAGATCGCGATGAACACCAGCTTCCGCATGTTCCCCGACTCGTCCGCGGCCAAGGGCGACAAGAGCGCGAAGGCAACGCTGTCGCCGGAGGCGATCGCGATGCAGCAGATGATGCGGGGGATTCACTTTTAGCGATGGCCGCAGGCCGCGGGTGCGGCCTCAGGTTTCGGCACATCCGGCGCGGGGGCTGTGGCGTTCCGCGCCCATTCCAAAAGACCTCATGACCGTATCGCTCTGTGTCGATGGCCGGAGTTCAAGGGGCCGCGAGCCGTCCGATATGATGACCGACGAGTCTGGAGAAAGCCAATGCTTGAAAATTTGCTGGCCCGCTGGGGCCGTGCCAGCACAACCTTGAACGCGCCTTACGAACAGCTTGTGGCTCCTGTGGCTCCTCGAGACCGAAGAGAGCAGTTCCTGTCGCTCTTCGATCCAAGCGGCCATGGCCTGGAGATCGGCGCAAGCTTCAATCCCCTGCTGCCAAAGGCCGATGGCTACGACGTGAAGGTGCTGGATCATGCGACCGCCGAAGAACTTGTACGCAAGTACAAGAATGCCGGAGTCGACGTTAGGAAGATCGAAACGGTCGACTACGTCACCGATGGTGGCTCGCTGCTGAACGCCGTTGGACAGGAAGGCTGTTTCGACTTCATCGTGGCCTCGCATGTCGTGGAACATACGGTTAGCTTCCTGGGTTTTCTGCAGGACTGCGAGCGGCTCCTCACGCCGAAAGGCGTGCTTGTTCTTGCCGTGCCCGACAAGCGCTTCTCATTCGATGCCCTGCGGCCTACGAGCTCCACGGGAGATGTGTTGCAAGCGCATCTGGAGCAGCGAAAGCTGCACAGCCCGGGCGCGCTGTTCGACGAGGTCGCGTACAACTGCCTGCGCACAGGTGCCTTGTCCTGGGGCCGTGGAGATGAAGGTCCGCTGGCGTTTGCAGCTCCCTTGCAGGCCGCCAAGGACATTTTCGAAGCGACCAGCCGCGACCCTGCATTCCATGACATCCATGCCTGGCAATTCACGCCTTCCAGCTTCCGGCTGATAGTCAACGATTTGCACGAAATCGGCTACCTGGGTCTGCGCGAGGACAGGGCTGTCGAAGGCAACGGCGAATTCTTCATCACGCTGGCGCGTGGCGCGACCGGATCGGGGCTGAGCAGGTTGCAGCTGGCGCAAGGCGTTATCGCCGAAAGCCGCGAGATCAAGGTGCCCGCAAGCGACCACTAGGAAGCTTGCCGCGCAAGCCGTGCGTTCTCTCGGGACTTCGGTGCGCCGGCTCTTTCACAAATGCTATTCTCCAATGCCACTTTGTGTGACGCGCGTTTGGGAATCCAGATGGGTGCTCTGGGGAGCGGAGTAAGGAATCAATGCAAAAACAGCCCATTCATCGCGAGGCAGCGGAGCAGAAAGACTTGATGCGTCCGGTTCGGGAAGCCGAGTTGGATAGCCTGAGGGAAAACATCAAGGACCTCAAGACGACAGTGTCCGAGCTGCACGCCCAGTTGAGGGAGAGAGACCAGTTGCTTCGCGCAAGCGATGCGCGCATCCATGAGTTGTTGACCTCGACGAGCTGGAGATTCGGCGCCCCCCTACGATTCGCCGGCCGACTCGCGCGATACGCGAAGAGAAAATTGTTGCGTCCGATCTACAACTTCGTCCGACGAAACCCCGGCATCCTGAGGGCGGTCGCGCCCAAGCCAAAACCAAGAGGCGGTCCATACGAGCCGGCTTCCATTGTGCGAAACCAGGCGGGGCACTACAGCCTCTCCCAAGATGCCGGCAAGTACACCTATATAGAACCGCAACGCCCCTCAGATATCGACGCCAGGCTTGCGGCGCTTGGTTCAGCCGTCTCGTTCACCATCGTGGTGCCCGTCTACAACACGGCAACCATTTTGCTCGATGCCCTGATCGCCTCCGTGCAGGCGCAGTGGTATCCGCATTGGCGCCTGGTATTGGCCGATGACGCCAGTACGGCACCGGCCACACGCCACGCGTTGGACCAGATCGACCATCCGAAAATAAAGCTGCTGCGGCTGGAAAGCAACCAAGGCATAGCAGGTGCCACCAATGCTGCGATTGCAGTTGCCGATGGCGACTTCATCGTTTTCGCCGATCACGATGACGAGCTCACCGTAGATTGCTTATATGAACTGGCGCTTTGCGTGGACCGGGACCAACCTGATTTTGCCTACAGCGACGAGGACAAGCTCGATGAACAAGGCGGATATGCCCAGCCGCACTTCAAGCCGGACTGGTCCCCGGACACCATGATGAGCACGATGTTCACGGGCCATGTGTCGTGCGTGCGACGCAGTCTGCTGGATCGGGTTGGCCCACTTCGCACGGAAGTGAACGGCTGCCAGGACTGGGACCTTGTCTTGCGCATATCCGAGCAAACAGATCGCATCAGCCATGTGCCGAGGGTGCTCTATCACTGGCGAATCATCCCTGCCTCGGTGGCCTCCGATATCGCTGCGAAGCCGTATGTGCTGGAGGCATCGAGGCGCGTGAGGGCCGAGGCATTGCTACGCAGGAAACTGAAGGGGACGGTCGAGCCCGTAGATGAAGTCCCGGGATATTTCCGGGTCAACTACCACCTCCGGGGATCGCCCCGGATTTCCATCATCATTCCGACCCGCGACGGGGGCAACGTCCTGCGCTGCTGCGTTGAATCGATCCTCAAGGTAAGCAGCTATCGCAATTTTGAAATTGTCATTCTGGACAACGGCTCCGTCAGCAACGAAACGGTGGCCTATCTGCGGGAGCTGAGCGGTCTGGAGAACTTGCGCGTCATCCGACATGACAAGCCGTTCAATTTCTCCGAACTCAACAATGTCGGCGCGCAGAACGCGACGGGCGAGCTGCTGCTTTTCCTGAACGACGACACCGAGGTGATCGCCGCCGATTGGCTGGAGAGAATGGGCGGCTATGCGCAGCTGCCTCATGTGGGCGCGGTAGGCGCCAAGCTCGTCTACCCCGGACGCTCCAGCATTCAGCACGCCGGCGTCGTTAACCTTGCAATTGGCCCCGCGCACGCCTTCGTCGGTGCGAAGGCGGACACGCCGGGATACTTCATGCGCAATCTGCTCGAATACAACTGGCTTGCCGTCACGGGTGCGTGCCTCATGATCGAGGCCCAGAAATTCAATGCCATGGATGGATTCGACGAGAGCTTCCCCATCGCATACAACGACATCGATCTGTGCATACGTGCCGCAAGAAAAGGGCTCTTCAACGTCGTATGCCAAGCCGTCACGTTGGTCCATCACGAGTCGGTGACCCGCGGCCTCGATGCCGCTGAGCCAGCCATGGCCAAACGTCTGCGCGGCGAGTTGCGCAGACTGTATGAAATCCATCCAGACTACTACGAATTCGATCCTTTCCATAATCCAAATCTGGATTCGAAGAGCCCCGACTTTGAGGTTTCAGTGTGACGCAGCCGCCGACAATTCCCGAATCGCGATCTCCCGTTCAGGCGGGTTCCTTTTTCGACAAGGAGCTGGACGCACTCATTGCGCGTGCGTCCGCCGTTTCATTCGATTTTTTCGACACTCTGTTTGTCCGCCCGCTCATGAATCCGGAGGACGCGTTCGAGCTCATGGGACGCAGATTCGGTATTCCTGATTTCCCGACACAGCGGCGGGCGGCCCAGGTGGAGGCCTTTCGCCGCATGAGCGTGGCCGCGCGCAAGGAAATCACGCTCGACGAAATCTACGGCTGCATGCCTCAAGGCAAGGTCTCTAGCGGCGACCTGATGCGCGCTGAATATGGGTTGGAGTTGGACCTGCTCAAGCCCAACCCGGAAGTGTTCCCACTATTTCTTGAATTGTTGCGCGCCGGCAAGAATGTAGTGATCACGTCCGACATGTATATGCCGGCCGATTTCTTCGCAGATGCGTTGCGACCGCATGGGCTGGAACACGTTCCGGTATTCATTTCGGCGGACCGGAATGCGACCAAGCGCGACGCGGGCGAACTGTTTGACATCGTTGCAGCCCATTTGCAATTGGAGCTGCACACGATCCTGCATATTGGTGACAACCAGCTTGCGGATGTCACGCGCCCACGTGAGAAGCGCATGATGGCGTACCACTACAAGAACACGCGCGCTGCGGCCGTCGAAAAGACCGCATCCTTCATGACCTCGATCGCGTACGGCATGCTGTGCGCTTGGGCACACGAAATGCCGCTAAGTTCCTATTCGGAACTCGGATTCGTCTACGGCGGCGCCGCAAACTATGGATTTCTTGAATGGATCAAGAAACAGGCGCTTCTGGACGGCGTTGATCAGGTTCTATTTCTGTCCCGCGACGGCTATGCCCTTCAACGCATTGCCGAGGAACAGGCAAGCGAGAACTTCCCAAGAAGCTGCTATTTTCTAGGTTCGCGTACCGCCTATACGCTGGCAGCCATGCGGGATGACAACTTCGAAAGCCATATCCCGTTCCTTCTATCCGGTGCTGGCGGGCTCGCACCTTGCGAACTGCTCGAACGCATCGGCGTACCGCCGCCGTCACAGAGCGTTATGAACGACCTGGGCCTCGGAGGAGACCTCAAGATAGGTCCGGACCTTTATGCCCGCTTGGCAAGCTTCCTGATCGCATATCGAAAGGAAATCCTCAAGGTTTGCGTGCGCAATCGGCGTGGACTCTTTCGGTACCTTCGAGAGATGAGCGTAAAGCCGGGCAGCCGGGTGGCAATAGTGGACGTCGGCTGGAATGGAACGACCCAGGAGGCGTTCGAAGCCGCAGTACGTCCCCTGATGGACCTCGATGTGGTTGGATATTACTTTTGCCTGGCCGATACACCGGACCGTGCCAGGCGAGGCGTGACGCAGACGATGACCGCGTTCATCAACGAGGCGAATACGTCCTCGAA
>JAQGMS010000283.1 GCA_028292245.1 Ramlibacter sp. | reverse complement strand
CACGAGTAATGTGATGGAAGGCACCACAACACATGTCCAGTACCACCGTCGCCGAGTTTGCAACAGAACTCAAGAAATCAACCGACACGCTGCTTGAGCAGCTTCGCAGCGCAGGCGTGGCCAAATCGGCCGCGACCGACGCCCTGAGCGAAGCCGACAAGCAGAAGCTGCTCGGCTACCTGCAGGCCAGCCATGGCACTGCCACGCCCGAGCGCAAGAAGATCACCCTGGTGAAGAAATCCACCAGCGAGATCAAGCAGGCCGACTCCAGCGGCAAGGCCCGCACCATCCAGGTCGAGGTTCGCAAGAAGCGCACTTTCGTCAAGCGTGACGAGGGTTCCGACACTGCCGTGGTGGAAGCGCCCGAAGCCGAGGTGCAGCAGCCCGCCGCCCACCAGATCGAGGAAGCCGAACTGGCCCGCCGCGAGGAAGAAGCGCGCCGCCAGGCCGAGTTCATCCGCCGCCAGGAAGAAGAACTGGCCGAAAAGCGGCGCCTGCGCGAAGAAACCGAAGCGCGCGAGCGCGATGCCGCCGACCAGGCCGCGGCGCAGCAAGCCGAGGCCAGCAAGCTCGAGCCCACCCAATCCAAATCCGCGGCCAAGGCCGTGGTCGACGAGGCCGCGACTGCCGTGGCCAAGGCACAGACCGAGGCGCGCGAAAAGGCCGCTGCCGAATCCAAGGCCCGAGCCGACGAGGAAGCCGCGCGCGCCGCCGACCTGGGCGATCGCCGCCGCAAGGCCGAGGCCGAAGCCGCCGCCATCCGTTCCATGATGTCCGCGCCCAAGAAGGTGCTGGTGCCGCACAAGGCGCCGGAGCCCGTCAAGCCGGTGGCGAAGGCCGACCCGGCCAAGCCCGGCGCCAAGGGCACCTTGCACAAGCCGGCTGTCGGCACCGGCACCGGCCGACCGCCCGCGCCTGGAGCCCCGGCAACGCCCGGCGCCCCCGGCTCCGGCAAGGAAGTCAAATCGGCCAAGCTGTCGTCCAGCTGGGCGGGCGATCCGGCCAAGAAAAAGGAAATCAAGACTCGCGGCGACAGCACTGGCGGCGTGGGCCGTAACAGCTGGCGCGGTGGGCCCCGCGGCCGACGCAGCAACGACCGCGACCATCGCGAAGACCAGGTGCAAAGCGCGCCGGTCGAAGCGCGCGTGCTCGAAGTGCACGTGCCTGAGACCATCACCGTCGCTGAACTGGCCCACAAGATGGCAGTGAAGGCCTCCGAGGTGATCAAGCACTTGATGAAATTGGGCCAGATGGTCACCATCAACCAGCCGCTGGACCAGGACACGGCCATGATCGTGGTCGAGGAAATGGGCCACAAGGCCGTGACGGCAGCGCTGGACGATCCGGAAGCGTTCACCGTGGAAGACGTCGGGTCGACCGAGGGCGAATCGATGCCGCGCGCACCGGTCGTCACCGTGATGGGCCACGTCGACCACGGCAAGACCTCGCTGCTCGACTACATCCGCCGCGCCAAGGTGGCCGCGGGCGAAGCCGGTGGTATCACTCAGCACATCGGCGCCTATCACGTGGAAACGCCGCGCGGCATGATCTCGTTCCTGGACACTCCGGGCCACGAGGCGTTCACCGCCATGCGGGCGCGCGGCGCGCAAGCAACCGACATCGTGATCCTGGTGGTGGCCGCGGACGACGGCGTGATGCCCCAGACCAAGGAAGCCATCAAGCACGCGAAAGCGGCTGGCGTGCCGATCGTGGTCGCGATCAACAAGATCGACAAGCCCGATGCCAATCTCGATCGCGTCAAGCAGGAACTGGTAGCCGAGCAAGTGGTGCCCGAAGAGTACGGTGGCGAATCGCCGTTCGTGCCGGTGTCTGCCAAGACCGGCGAGGGCGTCGATGCCTTGCTCGAGCAGGTTCTGCTGCAGGCCGAAGTGCTGGAACTGAAGGCACCGGTGGAGGCGATGGCCAAGGGCCTGGTGATCGAAGCGCAATTGGACAAGGGCCGCGGCCCGGTGGCGACGGTGCTGGTGCAATCCGGCACGCTCAAGACCGGCGACGTGGTGCTGGCCGGCCAGACCTATGGCCGCGTGCGCGCCATGCTGGACGAGAACGGCAAGAGCATCAAGTCGGCGGGTCCTTCCATTCCGGTGGAAATCCAGGGCCTGACCGAAGTGCCGCAGGCCAGCGACGAGTTCATGGTGCTGACCGACGAGCGCCGTGCGCGCGAAATCTCGACGTACCGCGCCGGCAAGTTCCGCAACACCAAGCTGGCCCGCCAGCAGGCCTCCAAGCTGGAGAACATGTTCACCGACATGACTGCCGGCGAGGTGAAGATGGTTCCCATCATCATCAAGGCCGACGTGCAGGGTTCGCAGGAAGCGCTCGGCCAGTCGCTGCTCAAGCTCTCGACCGACGAGGTCAAGGTCCAACTGGTCTACTCCGCCGTGGGCGGCATCAGCGAGTCCGACATCAACCTGGCGATCGCCTCCAAGGCCGTGATCATCGGCTTCAACGTGCGGGCCGATGCCGGCGCGCGCAAGCTGGCCGAAGGCAACGGCGTGGACATCCGCTACTACAGCATCATTTACGACGCCGTCGACGAGCTGAAGGTCGCGATGTCGGGGATGCTGGCGCCGGACAAGCGCGAAGAAGTCATCGGTACGGCCGAGATTCGCACGGTGTTCGTGGCATCCAAGATCGGCACGGTCGCGGGTTGCATGGTCACCTCCGGCCTGGTCAACCGCACGGCGCACTTCCGCCTCCTGCGCGACAACGTCGTCATCTACACCGGCGAGATCGATTCGCTCAAGCGCCTGAAGGACGACGTGCGCGAAGTCAAGGAAGGCTTCGAGTGCGGTATCAAGCTCAAGAACTACAACGACATCGCCGTGGGCGACCAGCTGGAGTTCTTCGAGATCAAAGAGATCGCTCGCACGTTATGACGACGGTTCAACGGGCCGCCTAGGGCGGTCCGTCCCTTCCAAAGCATGGTACGCAAAGCCGCCGCAACCCCTAACCGCGCCTTCAAGGTCGCCGATCAGATCCAGCGCGATCTGACGGAGCTGATCGCGCGCGAGCTGAAGGACCCGCGGGTGGGCATGGTGACCATTCAGGCTGTGGAGGTCACGCCCGACTACGCACACGCGAAGATTTTCTTCAGCGTGCTGGTAGGCGATGCGCAGGAATGCGAGGATGCGCTCAACCAGGCCGCGGGGTTCCTGCGCAACGGCCTGTTCAAGCGCCTGCACATCATTACCGTGCCGACGCTGCACTTCCTGTTCGACCGCACGACCGAGCGTGCGGCCGACATGAGCGCCTTGATCGCCAAGTCGGTCTCCTCCCGGGC
>JAQGMS010000275.1 GCA_028292245.1 Ramlibacter sp. | reverse complement strand
TGCTCAAGACCTCGCTCACGCGCAACGTGTCGGAGCCCTTGACCTGGGCCACGCTGACGCTGCACAACTTCCAGTTCGTGTTCTTCGAGTTCTCCGCCACCAAGCTGGCGATGCGCAACACGTTCCTCCTGGGCTTCCTCACCGCGACCATCGGCACCGTGCTCGCCGTGCTCGCCGCGTACATGGTTTCACGCAACGCGGTGCGTGGAGCGAAACTGCTGGGGCTGCTGGCGACGGCGCCGGTGGCGATCCCCGGCATCGTGCTGGGGGTCGGCGTGTTCCTGACCTATTCGCATCCGCAATTGATGTTGTACGGCACGCTGTGGATCCTGCTGATCGCCTTCCTCACCATCGAGATGCCGGCCGGATACCAGCAGATGTCCGCCGCCTTCCACGGCATCCATCCCGAACTCGAGGAAGCCAGCCGCATCCTGGGCGCCAGCCGGCTCGACACGCTGCGGCGCATCACGGCGCCCTTGCTGCGCACCAGCGTGATCGCGACCTGGTGCTTCGTCTTCATCGGCACCATCCGCGAACTGTCGGCCACCATCCTGCTCACCACCGCCAACACCAAACTGGTGTCGGTGATCATCTATGACCTCAACGAGAGCGGCGACCTCGGCGCGATCTCGGTGCTGGGACTGACGCTGCTCGCGGTCTCGTTCACGGTGGTCTTCATCGCCAACCGGCTTCCGTTGCTCGGCAGCGGACAGCGGATCGCGAACCTGCGATGAGAGGAGCGACCCCATGGGTTTTGTGGAACTGACCGGCCTCACCAAGCGCTACCGCGGTGTGCCGGTGGTCAACGACGTGTCGCTCTCGATCGGCAAGGGACAACTGGTATGCCTGCTGGGCCCCTCGGGCTGCGGCAAGACCACCACGCTGCGCCTGATCGCCGGCTTCGTCGAACCCGACGCGGGCGAGATCAACGTCGGCGGCCGGCGCATTTCGTCTCCCGGCAACAGCGAGGCGCCCGAACGCCGCAACATGTCGATGATCTTCCAGAGCTACGCGCTGTGGCCGCACATGACGGTGTACGAGAACGTCGCCTATGGCTTGCGCTTGCGCCGGCTGGCGGCGGACGAGGTCGGCAAGCGCACCGATACCATCCTCGCCGCCACGCACCTGGCGCAGCTCGCGCAGCGCTACCCGGGCGAGCTGTCGGGTGGCCAGCAGCAGCGCGTGTCGCTGGCCCGCGCGCTGGTGATCGAGCCCGAGACCCTGCTGCTGGACGAGCCGCTGTCCAACCTCGATGCCAACCTGCGCGAGGAGATGCGGATCGTGATCCGGCGGCTGCACGACAAGTACCGCTACACCACCGTGTACGTGACGCACGACCAGGCCGAGGCGATGACCACCGCCGACCTGATCGTGGTGATGAACCAGGGTGCGATCGAGCAATCCGGCTCGCCCGAGGACATCTACCAGCGGCCGCGCACCGAGTTCGTCGCGAAGTTCATAGGCGGCACCAACATCTTCAAGGGCCGGTGGGACGGCAAGGACAGGGTCGCCTGTGCCGGCGGCCTGGTCCTGCGCTGCGGAGCCGGCGACTTCGCGGACCAGGGCGACACCGCGGTTTCGGTGCGGCACCACGACATCCGGCTCGCCTCCAGCGCGCCGGCGTCGGACGATGGCAACTGGACCAGCGGCACCGTCGCGCGGCAGGTGTACCTGGGGTCGCACCGGGACTATCTCGTCACGCTGGCCGATGGGGAGACGGTTCGCACCGTGACGCCCGTCGATATCGCGATCGAACAGGGCCGGCCGGTATGGCTTCATTTCCCGCCCGAGCGTTGCCGCGCGCTCGCGCGATAGCCGCACACCCGTTTCCCAATCAAGCATCAAGCAAGGAATCCGACATGCCATCCAACGAACCGGCGCAGCCGAACGACCATCTGACCCGCTACGTGGCGGAATTCATCTGCAACACCCGGCTGCAGGACCTACCCGCGGACGTCGTGGCCCTGGGCAAGAAGTCGATCCTCGACGGCCTGGGCCTGGCCCTGTCCGGTGGCGCGACGCAACTGGGGGCCATGGTCCGGCAACACTTCTCGGACCTGAACCTGGGTGCGGGCCCTGCCACCGTGATCGGCTCGAACCTCAAGATCGCGCCGCGCTTCGCCGCTTTCGCCAACGGCCTGGGCATCCACGCCGACGACTACGACGACACGCAATTAGCGGTCGCGGCCGACCGCGTCTACGGCTTGCTGACCCATCCGACGGCTCCGGCGCTGCCGGCGGCGCTGGCCATGGCTGAACTGACCAAGGCCAACGGCGCCAGCGCGATGCTGGCCTATCACCTGGGCGTGGAAGTTGAGTGCAAGATCGCCGAGGCGATCAACCCACGGCATTACCAGACAGGCTTTCACGCCACAGCCACTTGCGGCACCTTCGCGGCCGCGGCCGCCAGCGCCAAATTGATGGGCCTGGACGTGGAGACTACCTGCCGCGCGCTGTCGATCGCCGGCAGCCAGTCGGCGGGCCTGCGGGAAAACTTCGGCACCATGACCAAGCCGTTCCATGCGGGGCGCTCTTCCGAAAGCGGCGTGGCCGCCGCGCAGTTCGCGGCCTACGGCTGGACCGCGACCGACAAGATCCTGGAAGCCCCGCGCGGCTTCTTCAGCGCGGCCGGTGGCGGCTACGACCCGCTGGCCATCGCCGGCAAGCTGGGCGCGCCGTGGACGATGGCGGACCCCGGCGTCTCCATCAAGCCGCACCCGTCCGGCTCGCTCACCCACCCCGGCATGACCGAGATGCTGCGGCTGATCCGCGCCAACGACATCCGCGCCAGGGACGTGGTGCGGGTGCGCGTCGGCACCAATCACAACATGCCCAATGCCCTCATCCACCATCGCCCCACCAACGAACTGCAGGCCAAGTTCTCGATGGAGTTCTGCATGGCCATCCTGTTGATCGAGGGACGCGCGGGCCTGGGCGAGTTCACCGATGAAGTGGTGAATCGGCCCGACGTCAAGGCGATGATCGAGAAGATCGACTTCGTGGTCGACAAGGACGCCGAGGCGGCGGGCTATCACAAGATGACCACGCTCATCGACATCGAACTCACCGGCGGCCGCAAGGTGTCGGGCCGCGCGGACTTCGGCAAGGGCAGCCCGGTCGACCCGATGAGCTACGAGGAAGTGGCGAACAAGTTCCGCGAGAACGCGGCCTATGCCAAGTTTCCGGGAGCGCAGGCCGAGTCGGTGGTGGCGATGGTGCGCGACCTCGAAACGCTGCCCTCGATCGGCAAATTGATGGCCGCGCTGACAAGATCATGAAGGACCTTCCCATCCTTGGCCTGATGCTGGGCGACATGACCGGCATCGGCCCCGAGATCAGCGCCAGGCTGCTGGCCACGGGCCCGCTGAAAGACGCGGCCCGGATTGCCGTCATCGGCGACGCGCGGGTGTGGGAGCTGGGCTGCGCCGATGCGCAGGTGCAGCCGGCGTGGCGCAGCTACGCGAACGTGGCGGCCATCGACTGGTCGCGCCCGGAGATCCCGGTCGTCGATCTCGGCAACATCGATCCGCTGACGATCCAGCGCGGCGAGATCTCGCCGGAGTCGGGCCGCCTCACGGGCGAGACGCTCAAGCACATGATTTACCTGGCGCTGGCCGGCGAGCTGCAGGGAATCTGCTTCGCGCCGCTCAACAAGGCGGCGCTGCACCGCGGCGGCTGGAAGTACCACGACGAGCACCAGATGTTCGCCGCGCTGACGGCGCACGAGGGTTTCTTCGGCGAGATGAACGTGATCAAGGAGTTCGCGACCTTTCGCGTGACTTCGCACGTCGCGCTGCGCGAAGCCGTGAACATGATCTCGCCGGACCGGATCACGTCCGCCGTCCGTCTGGCCGACGCGACGCTCAAGGCCAACGGCATTGCCGCTCCGCGCCTCGCCGTGGCCGCGCTCAATCCCCACAGCGGCGAAGGCGGCCTGTTCGGCGACGAGGAAATCAGGATCATCCGGCCCACCGTGGAGCAATTGCGCTCCGAAGGCGTGAACTGCACCGGCCCGGTTTCGTCCGACGTCATCTTCCTGAAGGCCCTCAAGGGCGAGTACGACGGCGTGGTGATGATGTACCACGACCAGGGCCAGATCGCGACCAAGCTGCTCGGCTTCAACAAAGGCGTCACCGTGACGGCGGGCTTGAAGACGGTGTTCACGACACCGGCCCACGGCACCGCCTTCGACATCGTCGGGCAGGGCAAGGCCGACACCGGCGCGCTGGATCACGCCTTGCGCATTGCCGCCCGGATGGCAGCGGCGCGCGCCGCGGCGAGGACTGCGCCATGAAGGACGCGCACCTGGTGCTGGGCGTGCTGAACGGCGACGACATCGGCCACGAGGTCGTGCCGGCGGCCGTCGAGGTCGCCACGGAGGCGGCCGAGCGGCATGGCCTGCGCATCGACTGGCGGCCGATGCCGATCGGGCGCAGCGCGCTGGACACGCATGGCTCGACGCTGCCGCCCGGCACGCTCGAAACGCTGGCGACCTTCGACGGCTTCGTGCTCGGGCCGATCGGACACCGCGAATACCCGAAGGGCCCGGGCGCGATCAACCCGCACCCGATCATGCGCAAGCACTTCAACCTGTTCGCCAATGTCCGGCCGACGCGCTCGTATCCCGACATCGGCTGCCTGCACGACAACATCGACCTGGTCATCGTGCGCGAGAACAACGAGGGCTTCCAGCCCGATCGCAACGTGGTTGCCGGCTCCGGCGAATTCCGGCCCAGCGAAGGCATGACGATATCGGTGCGGGTGATCACGCGCGTCGGCAGCGAACGGGTTGCGCGTGTCGCGCTGAACCTGGCGCGCAGCCGCCGCAAATTGTTGACCATCGTGCACAAGAACACCGTGTTCAAGCTCGGCTGCGGCATGTTCGTCGAAGAGTGCTACCGCGCCGCCGCCGATTTTCCGGACGTCGAGGTCAACGAAGTCATCGTCGACACCATGGCGATGCGGCTGGTCCGCGACCCGCAAAGCTTCGACGTGGTGGTGACGACCAACATGTTCGGCGACATCCTCACTGACGAGGCGGCGGGACTGGTCGGGGGCCTGGGCATGGCGCCGGGGCTGTGCATCGGCGATGGCGACTTCGCGATGGCGCAGGCCACGCATGGCTCGGCGCCGGACATCGCCGGCACCGGCAAGGCGAACCCCTACGCGATGATCGACTCGACCCGCATGCTGCTGGACTGGCTTGGCAGGCGGCGCGGCATCCCGGCAGCGGTGGAGGCGGCGCAGGCGATGCAGCGCGCCATCGTCGCCACGCTGGCTGACCCGAAGGCGCGGACCGGCGATATCCGCGGCAGCGGCAACACGGCGAGCATGACGGCCGCGATCTTGGCTGGATTGTCATTGCGGGCTTGACCCGCAATCCATGTATGCAAGTGCGCGGCATGGATGCCGGGTCGAGCCCGGCATGACAATTTTCTATTGCCTGTCGTCCACCATCTGCAGCAGCCGCTGGCGGCCGGCCTTGATGTGGTCTTCGGCCTGGGTCCTCGCCTTGGCGTTGGTGCCCTTGGAGATCGCCTCGTAGATCTTGCGGTGCTCCACGTTCGACCGGCGCATGTTGCCCGGGGTGTTGAAGTTCTGCCGCCGGAACAGGTGCAGCTCCTTCACGTAACCGTCGTACAACTGGTGCGCCCGCTGGCTGTTGGACAGCCGCAGGATCGACTCGTGGAATTCGAGGTTGAGGTTGTAGTAGCGGTCGCTGTCGCCGGCGCCGCAGGCCTGGTCCATGCCATCGAGCAAGGCTTCGAATTTCTTCCGGTCGGCGTCCGTGATGTGCTCGGCCGCGCGCTCGGCGGCGAAGCCGAAGACCAGCGCCCGCAGGTCGTAGATCTCCAGCATTTCGCGCATCGAGAGCTGGCGCACGAAGACGCCGCGGTTCATCACTGCCGTCACCAGGCCGATGCCGGCCAGTATCCGGATCGCTTCGCGGATCGGCCCACGGCTGGTGCCCATGCGCACCGCCAGGGCCGCTTCGTTGAGGCGATCCCCGGCCTTGAATTCGCCCGCGTAGATCAATTGCTTGAGCTGCTCGGCGATCGTGCGGGGCAGGCCTTGCGCTGGGGGATCGGAGATGGGTTGCGTCATCCTGGGCTTGTGTGAACAGGCCCGATTATAAAAGCGATGTAGACGCAAACGCCAGAAGTGTCGACACTTCTGGGGCCGTTTCAGTGCTTGTTGGACGCCGCGATGCCCGACATGATCTTGTCGGTGTAGGCGATCGCGATGGCCGACAGCAGGAACGTGATGTGGATCCCGGTCTGGGCGATCAGCACCCGGTCGGTGTAGTTGTCGGCGTTGATGAAGGTCTTGAGCAGGTGGATCGACGAGATGCCGATGATGGCGGTAGCCAGTTTCACCTTCAGCACCGATGCGTTCACATGGCTCAGCCATTCCGGCTGGTCCGGGTGCCCTTCGAGGTTCATGCGGCTGACGAAGGTCTCGAAGCCGCCGACGATCACCATGATGAGAAGGTTCGAAATCATCACCACGTCGATCAGCGCCAGCACCACCAGCATGATGATGGTCTCGTTCAGCGTGACGGCGGGGACGGAGACTTTGTAGCCGATGCTCGTGACCAGCGCCTGCAGTGCCGTCTGGCTGCCGGCGGCCGCCTCGATCAAATGCCACAACTCGTAGAGGAAGTGCACCACGTACACCGCCTGCGCCGCGATCAGGCCCAGGTACAACGGCAACTGCAGCCAGCGGCTGGCGAAGATCAGGCCCGGCAAAGGGCGCAGGGGCGAGCGCGGATTTTTAGGCAGGTTGGGGTCGTCTTGCATCGGGAGGCGGGGTGTTGCGAATGGGCGATTGTAGATTTCCGGCGAGCGCGGCCCGTTAGGAGTAGATTTATAAAATTGCCCCCAGCCGGTGCAGTCAGTGGCTTGTAAGTGCAAGCACTGACATTAGCGGCGGAACCATCATCTAGCGGAGACAAAACATGAGTGCTATCGAGTCGGTCCTGGTCGAAAACCGCGTCTTCCCGCCTACCGACGCCACGGTGAAGGCGGCCCGCATCTCGGGCATGTCGGCGTACAACGCCCTGTGCGATGAGGCCAACAAGGATTTCGAGGGCTTCTGGGCCCGCCTGGCGCGCGACAACGTGGTCTGGACCAAGCCCTTCACGAAGACGCTGGACGAGTCGAAGGCGCCGTTCTACAAGTGGTTCGAGGACGGCGAACTCAACGCCTCGGCCAACTGCCTGGACAAGCACATCGGCACGCCCACCGAGAACAAGACGGCGATCATCTTCGAAGCCGACGACGGCGCCGTCACCAAGGTCACGTACAAGGAATTGCTGGGCCGCGTCAGCCAGTTCGCCAACGCGCTGAAGGCACAGGGCATCAAGAAGGGCGACCGCGTCATCGTCTACATGCCGATGACCGTCGAGGGCGTGATCGCGATGCAGGCCTGCGCCCGCATCGGCGCGACACACAGCGTGGTGTTCGGCGGCTTCTCGGCCAAGGCCTTGAACGAGCGGATCATCGACGCCGGCGCGGTGGCCGTCATCACCGCCAACTACCAGATGCGCGGCGGCAAGGAACTGCCGCTGAAGGCGATCGTCGACGAAGGCATCGCGATGGGCAATTGCGACACGCTCAAGACCGTGCTGGTGCTGATGCGCACGCCCACGACCTGCAACATGATCGCCGGCCGCGACAAGACCTTCACCGAGGCGCTGCAAGGCCAGGGCACCGAGTGCAAGCCCGAGCCGGTGGGCGCCGAGCATCCGCTGTTCATCCTTTACACCTCCGGCTCGACCGGCAAGCCCAAGGGCGTGCAGCATTCCACCGGCGGCTACCTGCTGTGGGCCAAGCTCACGATGGACTGGACCTTCGACATCAAGCCGTCCGATGTGTTCTGGTGCACGGCGGACATCGGCTGGATCACCGGCCACACCTACGTCGCCTACGGCCCGCTGGCGGCGGGCGCGACGCAGGTCATCTTCGAGGGCATCCCGACGTTCCCCAACGCCGGGCGCTTCTGGCAGATGATCGAGAAGCACAAGGTCACCGTGTTCTACACCGCGCCGACGGCGATCCGCTCGCTGATCAAGGCGGCCGAAGGCGACGAGAAGATCCATCCCGCGCGCTACGACCTCACCAGCCTGCGCATCCTCGGCACGGTGGGTGAGCCGATCAACCCCGAAGCCTGGATGTGGTATCACAAGCATGTGGGCGGCGAGCGCTGCCCGATCGTCGACACGTTCTGGCAAACCGAAACCGGCGGCCACGTGATCACGCCGCTGCCGGGCGCCACGCCGACGGTGCCGGGTTCGTGCACCTTGCCGCTGCCGGGCATCATGGCCGCGATCGTCGACGAAGCGGGCAAGGATGTCCCCGACGGGTCGGGCGGCATGCTGGTCATCAAGCGCCCGTGGCCGTCGATGATCCGCACCATCTGGGGCGACCCGGAGCGGTTCAAGAAGAGCTACTTCCCCGAAGAGATGGGCGGCACGCTGTACCTGGCCGGCGACGGCGCGGTGCGCAACAAGGACAACGGCTATTTCCGCATCACCGGCCGCATCGACGACGTGCTGAACGTGTCGGGGCACCGCCTGGGCACGATGGAGATCGAGTCGGCGCTGGTGTCGATGACGGAACTGGTCGCGGAAGCCGCCGTGGTCGGCCGGCCCGATGAGATGACCGGCGAAGCGGTGTGCGCTTTCGTCGTCCTGAAGCGCTCGCGCCCGATCGGCGAAGAGGCCAAGCAGATCGCGACCGTGTTACGCAACTGGGTGGCCAAGGAGATCGGCCCGATCGCCAAGCCGAAAGACATCCGCTTCGGCGACAACCTGCCCAAGACCCGCAGCGGCAAGATCATGCGGCGGCTGTTGCGATCGATCGCGAAAGGCGAGGCGATCACCCAGGACACGTCGACGCTGGAGAACCCGGCGATCCTGGAGCAGTTGGCCGAGAAGCTGTAGTCCAGCCCAAAGACAAAAGCCCGCTCAAGCGGGCTTTTTCGTCGAGCGGCCCGCGATTACTTCAGCGTCAGCACCCAGGCCGCGAGCTTCTTCGCTTCGGCTTCATTGACTTGCGCATTGGCGGGCATCGGCACCGGGCCCCACACGCCGGAGCCGCCCTTCATGATCTTCACGGCAAGCTTGTCCGCCGCGTCCTTCTGGCCGGCGTACTTGGCCGCGACTTCCTTGTAGGCGGGGCCGACGACCTTCTTGTCGACGGCATGGCAGGCCATGCAGTTCTTGGCCGTGGCCAGCGCCTGATCGGCCAGCACCGGGGCGCAGGCCGCGGCGGCGATCAGCGCAAACAGGGCACGTTTCATCGTTCGTCCTCTTGAGTTGGGTTACAGTGGTTCAACGCTATTGTAGTGACCGCACATCGTCGGAGAAACACCATGCTGTTCCTGGGAATCGGAATTCTTCTGCTGGCCATGAAGTACCTGGAATTCGGGCCGGTCGCCATGTGGGACTGGTGGGTCTGCCTGTCGCCGTTCGGGCTGGCCGTGGCGTGGTGGGCCTGGGCCGACTGGTCGGGCTACACCAAGAAGAAGGCCGTCGAGAAGGAAAGCGCCAAGCGCCAGGCGCGGATCGACAAGAGCAAGGAAGCCCTCGGGATCAACACCAAGCGCCGCCGCTAGCTAGTAGTTGTCGAGCACGGCGCCCTTGCTGGCGCTGGACGCATTGAACGCGAACTTGGCTTGCACGCCACGCGTGTAGCGCGGTTTCGGCGCGGTCCACGCGGCACGGCGCTTGGCGATCTCGGCCTCGGGCACGTTCAGCTCCAACTTGAGCTGGTGCGCATCGATGGTGATCGAGTCGCCTTCCTTCACGAACGCGATCGTCCCGCCGGCAGCCGCTTCCGGCGCCACATGGCCGACCACCATGCCCCAGGTCCCGCCGGAGAAGCGGCCGTCGGTGATCAGGCCCACGCTCTCTCCCAGGCCCGCGCCGATCAGCGCGCCGGTCGGGGCCAGCATCTCCGGCATGCCCGGACCGCCCTTGGGGCCCAGGTAGCGCAGCACCATCACGTCGCCGGCCACGATCTTGCCGTCCAGGATGGCTTGCAGCGCCGACTGCTCGTCGTCGAACACGCGGGCCGGCCCGGTGATGACGGGGTTCTTCAAACCGGTGATCTTCGCCACCGCGCCTTCGGGTGACAGGTTGCCCTTGAGGATGGCCAGGTGGCCGTGCTCGTACATCGGCTTGCCGATCGGGCGGATCACGTCCTGGTCGGCGCGCGGCTCGTCGGGAATGTCCTTCAGCACCTCGGCGATGGTCTGCCCGGTGATCGTGATGCAGTCGCCGTGCAGCAGGCCGGCCGTCAGCAGGATCTTCATCACTTGCGGGATGCCGCCGGCCTTGTGCAGGTCGACCGCCAGGTACTTGCCGCTGGGCTTGAGGTCGCACAGCACCGGCGTCTTCTGGCGGATGCGCTCGAAGTCGTCGATGGTCCACTCCACCTCGGCCGCGTGGGCGATCGCCAGGAAGTGCAGCACCGCGTTGGTCGAGCCGCCGGTGGCCATGATCACCGCCACCGCGTTCTCGATCGCCTTCTTGGTGACGATGTCGCGGGGCTTGATGTTCTTCTTGATGGCCTCGACCAGCACCTTCGCCGGTTCCTTGGCGGAGTTCATCTTCTCGTCGTGCGGATTCGCCATGGTGGACGAGTAGGGCAGGGAGATGCCCAGCGCCTCGAACGCCGACGACATGGTGTTGGCGGTGTACATGCCGCCGCAGGAACCGGTGCCCGGGATGGCGCGCATCTCGATCTCGCGCAGGTCGGCGTCGCTCATGTTGCCGGCGGCG
The DNA here is from genome assembly GCA_028292245.1 of Ramlibacter sp. Lineage (GTDB taxonomy): Bacteria > Pseudomonadota > Gammaproteobacteria > Burkholderiales > Burkholderiaceae_C > Ramlibacter. The sequence continues at coordinate 15,739 of JAQGMS010000275.1, read as the reverse complement.
TTCTGGCCGACGGCCTCGAACACGCTGACGATGTTCAGGTCCTGGCCCTTCCACTTGCCCGGCAGGATCGTGCCGCCGTAGACATAGATGGCCGGCACGTTGGCGCGCAGCATGCCCATCAGGCCGCCGGGCATGTTCTTGTCGCAGCCGCCCACCACCAGCACGCCGTCCATCCACTGGCCCTGCACGCAGGTCTCGATGCAGTCCGAGATCACTTCACGGCTCACCAGCGAGTACTTCATGCCCTCGGTGCCCATGGCCATGCCGTCGGAGATCGTCGGCGTGCCGAAGATCTGCGCGTTGCCGCCGGCTTCCTCGATGCCGGCCACCGCCGCATCGGCGAGCTTCTGCAGCCCGCTGTTGCAGGGCGTGATGGTGCTGTGGCCGTTGGCGACGCCGACCATCGGCTTCTTGAAGTCGCTTTCCTGGTAGCCCATCGCGTAGTACATCGAGCGGTTCGGCGCGCGCGACTTGCCCTCGGTGATGGTCTTGCTGCGGCTGTTGATCTGGATGGGTTTGGTGTCCATAAATGCTCCATTCGGGCAGGCAGTATGCGCCGTGGCTCTGATTCTTTCCAATCCCTTTTCAAGTAGGTATTAATATGCGAGGCATATGAGTCAAACCAGCCAATCCCTGGTCGAGCTGCGCCTTTGGCGCCAGTTCATCGCCGTGGCCGAAGAGCTGCACTTCGGCCGCGCCGCATTGCGCCTGCACATGACGCAGCCTCCGCTCACACAGGCCATCGCCAACCTCGAGCAGCAATTGGGTGTGCGGCTGTTCGACCGCACCAAGCGCAGCGTGCAGCTCACCACCGCCGGCCACGCCTTGCTGCCCGAGGCGCGCGAATTGCTGGCGCGCGCCCAGGCCCTGCCGGCGCACGCGCGCGCCGCCGCGCACGGCGAAGTCGGCCGGCTGCGGCTGGCCTTCGTGTCCACCGTCGGCTTCGGCCTGTTGCCGCAATGGGTGCAGGCGTTCCGCGCGCTGTATCCGCAAGTCGAGTTAGATCTGATCGAAGCCACCGGCGACGTGCAATTGCCGGCGCTCGAGCGCGGCGATATCGACGCCGGCTTCATGCTGCATTCGCCCGGCTTCGTGCCCGACGGGCTGCAGCACCTGCGTATCGCCCGCGAAGCCCTGGTGGTCGCGCTGCCGGAACAACACGCCCTGGCCGCGGCGCGCAGCCTGTCGTTCAGCGCGGTGCTGCAGCAGCCGCTGGTGATGTTCCCGCGCCGCATCCTGCCGTCCCTGCACGACGCGGTCTTCGGCATGTACCACGCGGCGGGCCGCACGCCCCACATCGCGCAGGAGGCGATCCAGATGCAGACCATCGTCAACCTGGTGTCGGCCGGCCTGGGCATGGCCTGGGTGCCCGACAGCGTGCGGCAGTTCCAGCGGCCCGGCGTGGTCTACCGGCAGGTCGCGGGCAAGCAGGCGCAGCAAGTGCCGGGATGCGAGACCAGCCTGGTGTGGAATGCCGCGGCCAATCCGACGCTGGAACGCTTCGTCGAGTTCGCGCGTGGCCGCGTGGCCGGGCGGCATTGATGGGCTGGGCGCGCGCGTCGCTTGCAGCACAATACGCCGCATGTTGACGTACCCGCAAATCAATCCCGTGGCCTTGCAACTGGGACCGGTGGCCATCCATTGGTATGGCCTGACCTATCTGGCCGCGTTCGGCCTGTTCCTGTTGCTGGCGATGCGGCGCTTGCGCCACCAGCCCTATGCCTCGATCCAAGGGCCCGGTGCCTGGACCCGCAAGGACGTCGAGGACATCTTGTTCCTGGGCGTGCTCGGCGTGGTGATCGGCGGCCGGCTGGGCTATTGCCTGTTCTACAAGCCTGGCTATTACCTGACACATCCGCTGGAGATCTTTTTCGTGTGGCAGGGCGGCATGAGCTTTCACGGCGGCATGCTGGGCGTGATCGCCTCGCAATGGTGGTTCGCGCATTCGCGCGGCAAGCCGTTCTGGCAGGTGATGGATTTCGTCGCGCCCTGCGTGCCGACCGGCTTGGCGGCGGGACGCGTAGGCAACTTCATCAATGGCGAGTTGTGGGGCCGCGCCGCTGATCCGTCGCTGCCGTGGGCCATGATCTTTCCGCAGAGCGGTTCGCTGATCCCGCGCCATCCGTCGCAGGTCTACCAGTTCCTGCTGGAGGGGCTGCTGCTCTTCGTCGTGCTCTGGATCTACGCGCGCAAGGAACGCAAACAGGGACAGGTGGCCGCGTTCTTCCTGATCGGCTACGGCGTGCTGCGCTTCGTCGCGGAGTTCTTCCGCGAACCCGACGCCCACCTCGTCTGGCTGCAGCAGACCAGCGGCCTCTCCATGGGCCAGTGGCTCTGCGTGCCGATGATCGTGGTGGGCATCCTGCTGTGGTTCTGGTTTGGGCGGCGGCCGGTGCGACTCCCGGTGCGGTAGTAACCACCTTGCCATGCCGGACTTGATCCGGCACTTTCTCGCGGCCCTTCGCAGAACTCACTCGCGCTATGCGACGCCGCGTTCGGGCACGGGCACGGGCACGGGCACGGGCACAGGCTTCGCCGGCAAATTGCTGGCAATTTGTGTCCTTGCAAGCAGAGCCCCTTGCTTCTACATTCGCTCGGCAATAGCGATTTCCCAGTCCGAACGAAAGGTGAAAGATGAAGGCACTTGAAAGAATCTGGCGGCCCCTGGCAGGCGCCCTGGTGGCCGCCGGTGCGGCCCTGGCTTCGAATGCGTGGGCACAGACGCCCGTCGAGTGGCGGTTCTTTACCTATTTCCCGGTCAATGACAAGCCGTCGCAAACCAGCCGGGCGTTCGCGGAGGACGTGCTCAAGGCCACCGGAGGCAAACTCAAGATCACGGTGATGGCCGCTGGTGAACTGCCTTACAAAGCCCCCGACGTGCTGCGCGCGGTCGCCACCAACCAGGTGCAGATGGGTGACGTCGCGGTGGGCTTCCTTGCGGGCGACGTGCCTGCGCTCAACGTGATGCAACTGCCCTTCCTTTGCAGCAGCTATGCGCAGTTCGAGCAGGCCATGCCGCCGATCGCTCGCGTCATCGACAGCGAACTGCAGGCCAAGTACGGCGTGACGGTTGGCGTGCACTGGACTATGCCGCCGCAAAACCTCTGGCTCAACCGGCCGGTCGCCCGGCTTGCCGATCTCAAGCAGGTCAAGGTCCGTGCCTGGAATCCGGAACAGGTGGAAATGATGAAGCTGCTGGGAGGCAGCGCCGTTTCGATCACGTCGGCCGAGGTGATTCCCGCGCTGGAGCGCAAGGTCATCGACGGCGCCATCACGTCGGCGCTGTCGGCCAACGACTGGAAGGCCTATGAGATCGTCAGGACGGGCTACATGCTCAACATCACCATGGGGCACCAGGTCATGCTGGTCAATTCGGCGGAGCTTGCGAAGCTCGCCCCGGAGGTGCGCACCACCCTTCTGGCGAAGATGAAGGAATACTCGGCACGCTACCGCAAGATGTCCGAGGACGGCGACAACGAGGCGCGCAAGAGTCTGGTCGCCAACAAGGTGAAGCTCGTTGAGGCGTCGAGCGACGATGTCAAGCAGGCCCGCGCCATGCTGAAACCGATGTGGGCCTCCTGGGCGAAGGCCAACGGCCCGACCGGGCAGCAGCTGCTCGACATCGCAGCCAAGGCTTGCGGCGCCCTATGAATCGCATCGGCCGCATGCTGGCGGCCACGGAGACGGCCCTGAACTGGTTCGCGGGGCTGTTGCTGGTGGCGTTGCTGGTTTTGATGAACGTCGAGGTCGTGGCGCGCTACTGCTTCGGCACGTCGACCCTCATCGCCGACGAGTACGGGGGGTACTTCATGGCCTGGATGACCATGCTCGGCGCCATCCACCTGTTGCGGGCCGATCGGCACCTGAGCATGACCTCGGTCATCGACAGCCTGTCTCCCAGGGGCCAGAACATCGCGGGTCTGATCGCCGCGCTGATAGGCCTGGGCATCAGCGTGATCCTGCTCTATTCGACAGCGCTCCTGGTGATGTCGAGCGCACGTTTCGGGACGGTGTCCATCCAGCCGTCGAAGACGCCGCTGGCCTGGCCGCAGCTGGTCATGCCGATCGGCTACCTCCTCCTGTGCGTCGCCTACATCGAAGAGATTTTGCGCCGCCTGCTGGGCTACTCACCACGGCGCTCTGACGTCATCACCGAAGGCATTTCATGAGCTGGCAGGTCACGCTTCTGGTCTACGGGGTCCTGCTCGGCGGCGCCATCATTCTCGGCGTGCCCGTCGTGGCGGCAATGAGCCTGGTGGGCCTGGTCGGAATCACCCTGCTGAAAGGCACGCTGTTGTGGCCGAGCCTGGGCGACATCGTGTGGAACACGGTGAACTCATTCTCGCTGACGGCCGTTCCGCTGTTCGTCCTGATGGGCGAGATCATCCTTCGCAGCGGCGCCTCGACTCGCTTCTACCAGGGCGTTTCGGTGCTGCTGAACCGCGTTCCCGGCAATCTCGCACAGGCCAACATCATGGCCTGTGCGCTCTTCTCGGCCATCTCGGGCTCGTCGACGGCGACAGCGCTGACCATCGGCACCGTCGCGCTGCCGGAGATGCGGCGACGCGGCTACAGCGACTCGCTGACGCTGGGCACGCTGACTGGTGGTGGAGCACTCGGCAACCTGATCCCGCCCAGCATCTTCCTGCTGGTCTACGGCGCGGTCGTGCAGCAATCGGTGATCGACCTGTTCGTGGCGACGATCATCCCGGGCGCCATCGCCGTCGTGATGTTCATGGGCTACATCGCCTGGAAGGTGATCCGCGATCCGAGCCTCGTGCCCGCCAGGGTGCCTAGCCACAGCTGGAAGCAATGCATGGTCGCGTTGTGGCAATGCGTGCCCGTGTCCATCCTCATCGGAGTGATCATCGGCGGCATGTACTACGGCGTGGTCACGCCGACCGAGGCGGCGGGCTTCGGTTGCCTCGTGTCGCTGGTATTGGGCGCCATGTACCGCGAGCTCAGCTGGGAAAAGGCCAGGACCTCGCTGACCACCAGCATTGCCGTGAGCAGCGTCGTCATCCTGATCATCGTCGCCGGCCAGATCCTGAGTTACGCGGTCGTTCAATCGGGCGTCGCGAAAGAGATGGCGAAGTACCTGGTCGATCTTCACCTGACCGGGTTCGCGTTCTTCACCCTGCTCTTCGTCGTTTACCTGCTGCTGGGAACTTTCCTCGATGGCATCTCGATGATGCTGCTGACGGTGCCGGTCATCTCCCCGACGTTGAGGGCCATGGGCTTCAGCGAAATCTGGTTCGGTGTGATCCTGGTCATTCAAAGCGAACTGGCGCAGCTGTCGCCACCGGTCGGCCTCAACCTGTTCGCCGTCCAGTCGATCGCGGGCGACGTGCCAATGAAGACGATCGCCTGGGCCTCGCTGCCGTATGCGGTGATGCTGAGTCTGCTGACGTTTCTGCTGTACTTCTATCCCGAACTCGCCATGTGGCTCGTCACGAGCATGAAGGACCAGTAAGGTGGAAGTCATCGACTTGCGCAGCGACTTCCTGGCCCGGCCGAGCGAGGCGATGCTTCGCGCCGCGGCCCGCGCCAACGGCGATCCGCTCCACTTCGGCTTGCGCGAGGACCCGTGGCAGCGGCGCCTGGAAGCGAGCGTCGCGCGGATGGTCGGCATGGAAGACGCCCTGATCTTTCCGACCTGCACCATGGCCAATACGACCGGGATGATGCTGGCGGCGGCGCCCGGAAGCGCCGTGCTGACGCAGCCCGGTGCGCATGTTCTGCTGTCGGAAGCGGGCGCCGGCACGGCGTTGGGCGGCCTCGTCCTCACCGCCGTCGATGGTGTCACCGGCGGCGGATCGGCGGCGATGCCGGCGCTCTCGTCGTGGGAAGAGGCGATGGGCGCTCCCGCCGATGCCCAACGCCCGGCTGTGCGCCTGTGCGTGCTGGAGAATACCCACAACCGCAGCGGCGGCGTCGCGATACCACCGGTCTACATCGACGCCGTCGTCGGCATGGCGCGGCGACAGGGAATCGCGCTGCACCTGGATGGCTCGCGTCTTTTCTATGCGGCGCAGGCCCTGGGTGTGGAAGTTCCGGCGCTGGCCCGGGGCTTCGACACGGTTTCCGTCAGCCTGAACAAGACCGTGGGCGCTCCGGTCGCGGCGGTCCTTGCCGGTCCCGCCGCGCTCATCGAGCGGGCCCTCGTCATCCGGCAGCGGTTGGGCGGCGGGCTGCGTCCCACCGGCGTGGCCTGCGCGGCCAGCCTCGCGGGCCTCGATGAACTGGACCAGCTCGGCGATGTCGTCGCGCACGCTAGGCGCCTGCGCGAAGGGCTGTCTGCATGCCCCGGGCTGAGCTTGCAGGCGCCGGGCGTGACGAGCAACCTCGTGATGGCCGAACTGCACGGGCCCACCACGTCGGCCGAAGCCGTGAAAAGAATGGATGCGCTGGGCCTGAAGGCGCTGGCGATGGACGCGCGGCGAATTCGCTTCGCGCTCTATCGCGGCATCCAGCGGCCGCAGATAGAACGAGCCCTCTCCATCGTGACCGAGGCGATGGAAGCGGCCTGACTCCCCGGTTGCCCTTGCGGCAACCCGAAACCCCCTGAAGGAAAAAATAAATGACTTGCAGAATAGGCATCGATATCGGTGGAACGTTCACCGATCTCGCCTTGTTCCACGACGAGCGGCATGACATCGTCACCCACAAGTGCCTGACCACGCCGGGCGAGCCTGAGCGCGCCGTGCTCGAAGGCATCCGGGCGCTGGTCAAGAAGGCCGGCGTGTCGGTGGCCGACGTGTCGATGGTGGTCCACGGCACGACGCTGGTAACCAACGCGGCGATCGAGCGCCGCGGCTCGCCGACGGCCATGATCGTGACGCGAGGCTTCGCCGACGTGCTCGACATCGCGATGGAGTGCCGCTACGACCTGTATGACATGCGGATCCAGTTTCCGGCGCCCTTGGTGCAGCGCAAGCTGCGCTTCGAAGTGAACGAGCGCATCACTTGGGATGGCGCGGTGCGCGAGCCGCTGGACCTCGAAGGCCTGGAGCCGGCTTTGCGCCGGGCCATCGACGAGCAGGGCGTTCGGGCGGTTGCGGTCTGCCTCCTGCATTCGTATGCCAACGATGCGCACGAGCGCGCCATCGGGGGGTGGCTCAAGGAGCGCTTTCCGCAGTTGCGAGTGTCTCTGTCGTCCGTCATTTTCCCGTTTGCGCGGGAGTACCACCGCTGGACGACGACCTGCCTCAACGCCTACGTACAGCCGCTCGTCGACGAGTACGTCAATCGGCTCGAGAGCGGGCTCAAGGAAGCCGGGTTCGACGGCCAGTTCCTCATCATGAGTTCGAGCGGCAGCACGCTCACGCCGGACATGGCGCGCAGCTTTCCGGTGCGCCTGCTCGAGTCCGGGCCGGCCGCGGGCGCGCTGATGTCCGCGCGCCACAGCCAATGGCTGGGTCAATCGCAGATCCTGTCGTTCGACATGGGCGGCACCACCGCCAAGGGCTGCGTTGTGGTGGACCACACGCCGCTGAAGCGCTACGACTTCGAGGTTGGCCGCGTACATGAGTTCAAGCGAGGCAGCGGGCTGCCGGTCAAGATCCCGGTTCTCGACATGATCGAGATTGGCGCGGGTGGCGGCAGCGTGGCCGATATCGACGCACGGGGGGTGCTGCGTGTCGGCCCCCGCAGTGCCGGCGCCGTGCCCGGGCCGGCGTGCTACGGCAGGGATGGCGCCGAGCCGACGTTGACCGACGCCAACCTGGCGCTGGGCTACCTCGATGCGTCGAGTTTTCTCGGCGGGCGCATGAAGCTCGATCTGCAGGCGGCCCGCAATGCCATCGCCGATCGGGTTGGCGCGCGCCTGGGTGTGGACCTCGATCGTGCCGCCTGGGGCATCCACGAAGTCATCAACGAGGACGTCGCCAAGGCGTTCCGCGTACACGCGTCCGAACGGGGTGTGGACTATCGGCGCTGCAGCATGATCGTCTTCGGTGGTTCCGGCCCGGCGCATGGGGCGCGCATAGCGCGCAAACTGCGCGTCCCGCAGGTGGTCTGTCCCAGCGGCGCGGGCGTGATGTCGGCATTCGGCCTGCTGGCGAGCCCGGTCGGGTTCGAGATGGTGCAGTCCCATCGCGTGGCCTTGCGCGAACTGACCGCCGAGTTGTTCTTCAAGAACGCCGGCGAACTCGAAGGCCGGGTGCGCAAACAGCTGGCCGGCGCCGGGCTGGATGACGCGAATACGACGAGCGCGTTGCGCCTTGACATGCGCTACGTTGGCCAGGGCTATGAGGTCGAGGTCGCTGTCCCCGCTGCGCTGCCTGCGGAGGATCTGTGCGGCGCGCTGACAGCGCTGTTCGGCCAGGCCTATGCGGCGGTGTTCGGCCAGAGCTTCAACGACAAGGACGTGGAAATCGTGGCCTGGAAGATGGAAGTCCAGGGACCGGTCCCGGGCGCGGACCACAGGTACCGCCTGCGCGAATCACCCGGCCATACCGGCGACGCTCTCAAAGGGCACCGGCCGGCCTATTTCGCGGATGCAGGCGGCTACGTCGAGACCGCGGTGTACGACCGCTACGCCTTGAAGTCCGGCGCCGAGATCGAGGGACCGGCCCTGATCGAAGAGGCCGAGTCCACCTGCGTGGTGGCGCCGGGAGACCGGGTCATGGTGGACCCTCAACTGAACCTGATCATCACTATAGGAGGCATGTGACATGGCTGTCGACGTCATTTCCCTGGGCGTGCAATGGGATCGCCTGATTTCGATCGGCGACGAGATCATCAACTCGCTGGTGCGCACTTCGTTCTCCACCAACGTGCGCGAGAGCTACGACCTCTCCTGCGTCGTCTTCGATCGGCACGGCCGGGCCATCGCGCAGGGCAGTTACAGCGTGCCCTCGTTCACGGGCACTGCGGCGGCGACGCTGGCCTCGATGCTCAAGCGGTTTCCCGCCGACACGCTGAAGCCCGGCGACGTCGTCATGACCAACGACCCCTGGCTGGGCACGGGGCACCTGTTTGACATCAACGTCATGCAGCCGGTGTTCCGCAAGGGCGCTATCGTGGGCTATTCGATGAGCATTACCCACCTGCCCGACATCGGCGGCGCGGGCTTCTCCGCGACCGCGCGCGAGGTCTATGAAGAAGGCCTGCGACTGCCGATCTGCATGCTGGCCGAGGAAGGGCGGCTCAATGAATCGATCCTCGAGATCATCCGGACCAATGTGCGCGTGCCCGAACAGACGCTGGGCGACCTGCTGGCCAATCGGTCCTGCACCAACGTCGGCGCGCGCATGATCAACGAGTTCATGGACGAATACGGACTCGAAAGCCTCGATGAGCTGGCGGACGCGATCATCGACCACTCGGACCGGTCCCTGCGCGAGCAGATCGCGAAGCTGCCCGACGGCATCTATCGCAACAGCATCCAGATCGAAGGATCAGGTGCGCCGCTCACGCTCGCCTGCAGCGTGAAAATCGAGGGCGACTCGGTGCACGTCGATTTCGAGGGCACCGATCCTGCCATCCATTCGGCGATCAACGTGCCCTTCTGCTACACGCGTGCAATGAGTTGCTATGCGATCAAGTGCCTGACCACGCCGCACATTCCGAACAACGAGGGCAGCGTGGCGCCGGTCTCGGTCTCGGCGCCGGTGGGCTGCCTTCTCAACGCGGTTTCGCCGTCGCCGACGGGAGGCCGCCACATCGTCGGCCATTTCGTCGTGCCGCTGGTGTTCGGCGCACTGGCTGATGTCCTGCCCGAGCGGGTTCAGGCCGACTCCGGCATGCTCAACCTCGTCAACGTGAGCGGGACCACGACGGACGGCAGGCCGGTGTCGAGCATCTTCTTCGCGTCCGGCGGCTTCGGCGCGCTGCAGGGACAGGATGGGGCGCACACCACGCCTTCGCCATCCAACATGACCGGCACGCCGATCGAGGTCTGGGAAAACCTGACGGGCATGTTCATCGAGTCCAAGGCGCTGCTGGCAGACAGCGGCGGGGCAGGGCAGTTCCGCGGCGGGTTGGGCCAGCGGATCGCGTTCATCAACGAAAGCAAGGGCGACATCGTGATTTCCTGCCTCGCGGGGCGCACCGAGTTCGCGCCACGCGGCTTTGCGGGCGGCCGGCCTGGCGGCCTGCGCACCGTGCAATTCAACGGGCGGGAGGTGCACCCCAAGGGACGCTACGTGATGGCGCCGGGAGATCGCCTGACCACGTTCGAAGCCGGCGGCGGCGGCTTCGGCGATCCCGCTTTGCGCGACCGGGCGCTGCTCAGGCGTGACATCGATCAGGGCTTGGTGACGCCGGAGGCTGCCGCGCGCGACTACGGGTTGCCGATCGGCTCCTGACGGGAGGCGGCAGGGGCTTTATCATTCTTTCATGCCCTCCCGCCTTTCGCCCAAGACGAGCTCCCCGGCGCGCGAACCGCTGACGCGGGTCGAGGCACGGGAACCAGCCGTCCCCCCCAGTGAAAATCCCTTCGTTCCCAGTGATCTGAGCAAGGACCTCAGCAATTTCGAGTTCTCGGTGATGACGCTGATGTTCGGCTTCCAGTCCTGGGCCAAGGTCTGCATGGACGCGGCCGGCTATCGAGGCTTGCAACCGCTGGACATCCTGACCCTCCATGCCGTCAATCACCGGGCGCGCAGCCGCCGACAGGCGGACATCTGCATGGTGCTGAACATCGATGATGCGCACCTCGTCGCTTACGCCCTGAAGAAGCTCCAGGCAGCGGACTTGGTCGGCGCTAAGGTCATGGGGCGGGAGCGCCACTACGAAACGACGGCGAAAGGCGAGGCCGCCTGCCTGTCTTATCGCCGTATCCGCGAAGAGTTCCTGGTCTCCAGCCTGACATGGGTAGCCGGCCGGGAAGGTGCGATCAACGACACGGCGGGGTTTCTACGGACGATGACCGCGCTCTACGCGCAGGCGGGACGTTTCGCGACGGCCGCATCGGCGGGTCAGCCCAAGATGCCGCCACTGCACACCAAGCGTTGACGCCGCCGGCGGCGCGCGCCTGTTCCACAGCCGCGCCAAGGCGGCTTCCGCTTGCTACTTGTGCTTCGGGTCCAGCGCGTCGCGCAAGCCATCGCCCAGGAGGTTGAACGACAGCACCAGCAGGAAGATCGACACGCCGGGCCACACGGCCATCCAGGGCGCGTCGTCGACGAAGTTCTTCGCGGTGTTGAGCATGCTGCCCCAGCTCGGCGCGGGCGGCTGCTGCCCGAGGCCGAGGAACGAGAGGCTCGCCTCCGCGATCACGGCCGCGGCGATCGCCAGCGTCGCCTGCACGATCAGCGGCGGCAGCACGTTGGGCAGGATGTGGCGCAGTGCGATGCGCCAATGCGGGTTGCCGACTGCGCGTGCCGCCTCGATGTAGTCCTCCACCTTCACTGCGAGTACTTGGGCGCGCGTCAAACGGATGAAGATCGGCGTGGCCGATACGCCGATCGCGATCATGGCGTTGGTGAGGCTGGGGCCCAGGAACGCGGCGAGCGCGATCGCCAGAATGAGGAACGGCACCGCCAGCATCGAGTCGGTGAAGCGGGAGATCAGGCCGTCGGTCCAGCCGCCCACATAGGCCGCGAGCAAACCGACCGGCACGCCCAGTGCCATCGAGATGCAGACCGACACCAGTCCCGCCAGCAGCGACGCGCGCGCGCCCCACACCACGCGCGAGAGCACGTCGCGGCCGATCTCGTCGGTGCCGAACCAGTACTCGGCGCTGGGCGCCTTGCGTACCGCGCTCCAGCTCGTGGCCATCGGGTCATGGGGTGAGATGTACGGCGCGAACACGGCCAGCAGCACGAAGAACACGACGAACACCAGGCCGAGCATCGCGCCGCGCCTTCGCAGCAGACGGCGCCATGCGCGCCGGGCGGGCGTCGCGCCACGCTCCATTACCAACGGGACCAGCACGGCACTCACGGTTCAGCCCCGCAGCCGCGGGTTGACCAGGAAATAGGCCAGGTCCGCCAGCAGGTTCAATACGATGTAGACGGTGGACGTGAACAGCACCACGCCTTGCACCACCGCGTAGTCGCGGTTGAAGACGGCGTCGACGATCAACTTGCCGAAGCCCGGGATGGAGAACACCTGCTCGGTCAACACCGCACCCGACAGCAGCGTGCCGAACTCGAGCGCGCCCAGCGTGATGATCGGCGTCAGCGCGTTGCGCAGCGCGTGCTTGAGCACCACGGTGCGCTCGTCCAGGCCCTTGGCGCGGGCGGTGCGCACGTAGTCGGCATTGAGCACCTGCAGCATCGCGCTGCGCGTGTGGCGCATCAGCACCGCCGCGATCGCGTTGCCCAGCACGAAGGCCGGCATGATCATCGCGGCCAGGTTGGCCCGCAAGTCCTCGAAGGGGCTCACGTAGCCGGAGGCGGGCAGCCATCCCAACTGCACCGAGAACAGCAGGATCATCAGGATGCCCAGCCAGAAGTTGGGCGTGGACAGGCCCCACAGCGCGATCACGTTGGCGGCGTAGTCCCACGCGGTGTTCTTGCCCACCGCCGACACGATGCCCGCCGGGATGCCGATGACCAGCGCGATCAGCATCGCGATGGCCGCCAGTTCAAGCGTCACCGGCAGCTTCTGGATGATCAAACCCAGTACCGGCTCCTGGATGCGCAGCGACTCCCCCAGGTCGCCGTGCGCCACGCCCGCGATCCAGTAGGCATAGCGCACCGGGAAGGGCTCGTCCAGGTGCATCTTCTGGCGCAGGTAGGCGACGACCTGCGGGTCCTGGTCCTCACCGGCCAGGATCTGCGCCGCGTCGCCGGGCAGCAATTGCTGCAGCCCGAAGATGATCACCGACACGAAAAAGATCGTCGGCAGGATCGCCGCCAGGCGCCGGAACAGGTACTGCGACATCGCCGGTCCGCGCCCCTTACATCTTCAGGCCCTGCACCCGCACCAGGCCGTCGGGCACGGTGCGCATGCCGGTCAGTTTCTTGTTGAAGGCCCAAAGCCAGTTGCGGTGGTACAGGTAGACGATCGGCCGCTCCTTCGCGGCTTCGGCGGCAAGCGTGGCGAACACCTTGATGCGCTCGGACGGTTCGAGCGAACTGCGCGAGCGTCCCAACAGGTCGTCCCAGTTCGCCCGGCATTCGCCGCTGTAGTTCAAGGGCTGCTTGCAGCCGTAGAAGCTGAACAGGTTGCCGTCCGGGTCGGCGCGGCCGCTCCAGGCGAGCACGTACGCATCGAACTGGCCCTTGTCGGCGAGGTTCAGCGAAGTCGCGAACTCGGTGGCCTGGATCTTGACGTCGAAGCCGGCTTCCTTGGCCATCGCCTGCACGACTTGAGCGAGCCGCTGGGCGTCGGACGTGGTCGGCGTCATCAGCGTGAAAGTGGGATTGGTCACGCCGGCCTCTTTCAGCAGCGCCTTGGCGCGGGCCACGTCCCGCTTGGGCACCGGCACGTTGCGCGCATAGAAGCTGTTGCTCGGCGGCACCCACTGGTTGCCCACCTCGGCTTCGCCGTCCATCGCCACCTTGACGATGCCGGCGCGGTCGAGCGACAGCTCGAAAGCCTCACGCACGCGCGGGTCCTTGCCCAGCGGGTTCTTCTGCGCCAGGTCGCTCTTGCCGGTGTTGATGGTGATGCCCTGGTAGCCGAGCTCGGTGATGCGCGCGATCGCCAGCTTCGGGTCCTTCTTGATCGAGGCGACATCCGACGGCGCCACGCGCTCGATGAAGTCCAGTTGGCCCGAGCGCAGGTTGGCCAGGCGGACGGTGGCATCGACGATCGGCTGGAACGTGATCTTCTCGAAATGGATCTGGGCCTTGTTCCAGTAGTTGGCGTAGCGCTCCAGCGTGATCTTGTCCTGCGCGATCCGCTCGACGAACTTGAATGGGCCGGAACACACCGGTTTGGCGCCGAAGCCGGTCGGGTTGGCTTGTGCCGCCTTGGGCGACACCATCATGCCGGCGCGGTCGGCCAGCACGGTGAGCAGCGGCGAGAAGGGCGCGCTGAGGTTCAGCCGCACGGTCATGTCGTCGACCACGTCCACCGTGGATACCGGCAGCAGTTCGCCGCGGCGATTCGAGCCCGCGATGTTCTTGTGCCGCTCGATGTTGAACTTGACGGCGGCGGCGTCGAACTTCTCGCCGTCGTGGAACGTGACGCCGGGCCGCAACTTCATCGTCAGCGCCTTGCTGTCGGGCGACCACTGCCAGGAGGTGGCCAGTTGCGGCACGATGTTGAGCTTCTCGTCGATGTCGACCAGCTTGTCGCACAGGGACGCGAAGACGATGCGGCCGACGAAGGTGCGGGCCAGCGACGGGTCGAGGACATCCGGGTCCTCGGCCAGCCCGATCCGCAAGGTCTGGGCGCTGGTGGCAGATGCCGCGGCCGCCAGCACCAGGGTCATCACAAGTTTGGTGTTCATCGTGGTCTTCCTTTCAACTTCACTGTGGTTCAAATGGTTTCAACCTCTTTGCTCACGCCGGTGGTTCGGAACGCGGCCTGCAGCCGCACCAGCCGTTCATTCACCGCGACGTCCGCTACCGCGGCCGCCGGTGGCGCAATCTCTTCCCAGAAGTGGCAGGCCACCGAATGGCCGCCGCTGTCCCGCAAGGCCGGCACCTCCTGCGCGCAGCGCTCGCGCGCATACGGGCAGCGCGTGCGGAACCGGCAGCCGGAGGGCGGGGCAATGGGGTTGGGCACGTCGCCTTGCAGCAGCATCCGCTCACGCCTGGCGCCCGGCTGTGGCAACGGTATCGCCGACAGCAGGGCCTGCGTGTAGGGGTGACGCGGGCTCGCGAACAGGCCGCGCTTGTCGGCGTATTCGACGATGTGCCCGAGGTACATCACCGCCACATGCGAGGCGATGTGCTTGACGACAGCGAGGTCGTGCGCGATGAACACATAGGCCAGGCCGAGGCGGCGCTGCAGGTCCTGCAGCAGGTTGATGATCTGCGCCTGGATCGACACGTCCAGCGCCGACACCGGCTCGTCGCAGACGATCAGGCGCGGCTCCACGGCCAGCGCTCGCGCGATGCCGATACGCTGCCGCTGCCCACCCGAGAATTCGTGCGGATAGCGCTGCAGGTACTGCGGCGCGAGACCGACGAGGTCCATCAATTCCGCCGCGCGCTCGCGGTGGCGGCCCGGCGCAAGGCCGTGCAGCGCCAGCGGCTCGACCAGCGTCTGCTCCACCGTCATGCGCGGATTCAGCGACGAATACGGGTCCTGGAAGATCATCTGCAGCTCGCGCCGCTTCGAGCGCATCTCCTGCGGCGGCAACGCCGTCAGGTCTTCGCCCCCGAACCAGACCTTGCCCGATGTCGGTTCGAGCAGCCGCAGCACCAGCCGCCCGACGGTCGACTTGCCGCAGCCTGATTCGCCGACCAGTGCCATGGTTTCGCCGGCCCGCAATTCGAAACTCACGCCATCGACCGCGTGCACCACCGCCGTCTCGCGCCCGAACATGTGCTGGCGGATGGGGAAGTGCTTGACCAGGTTGTCGGCGCGCAGCAGGACGCTCATGCGGAAGCCTCCGCCATTTGCGGGGCTTGCGTAAATCCCAGCGCAACCTCGAGCGGTGCTCGCCAGCACGCCGCTTCCTGTCCCGCGCCCAGGTCGAACAGCGGCGGCTCTTCGGCGCGGCACTTGTCCACCACGAACGGGCAGCGCGGCGCGAAGCGGCAACCCTCGACGCGCGTCATCGGCGTGGGCACCTGGCCGTCGATGGCGTGCAGCCGCTCCTGCTGCTGGTGCAGGCTCGGAATCGAGCCGAGCAGGCCGATCGTGTACGGATGCTGTGGATGATCGAACA
>JAQGMS010000326.1 GCA_028292245.1 Ramlibacter sp. | reverse complement strand
GTAACCATTCGCGGTCTCCGGTGGGGCTTCGAGTTATTCGGCAACGGCCCCTATTCTGTGCGGTCGGCTGGCCGTAAGATACCGCGAAGTTACCCGAAGGAGCATCCATGGCCGATCTCAAAGCCGCGTTCGAATCCGCCGTCGCCGGTTCCAAGAACCTGAGCGAGCGTCCCGACAACGCCACGCTGCTGAAGATCTACGCGTTGTACAAGCAGGCCACGGCCGGCGACAACTCCGAGAAGAAACCCGGCTTCGGCGACATGGTCGGCCGCGCCAAGTGGGACGCCTGGAACGGGCTCAAGGGCACTTCGAACGAGGACGCGATGCAGCAGTACGTCGACCTGATCGACTCGCTCAGCTAGCGCCGACGATTCCGCTGCGCTTGAGCGCTTCGATCTGCGAGGGCGACAGCCCGATTTCGCGCAACACGTCGTCGGTGTCCTGGCCCAGGCGTGGCGCATTGCGGCGATGGCCGCCCGGTGTGCGCGAGAGCTTGGGGACCACGCCGGGCACTTCCAGCGTCCCGCCATCTTCCATTTGCACTTGCGCCAGCATGCCGCGCGCGCGGTAGTGCGGGTCGGCCGCGATGTCGGCGACCGTGTAGATCTTGCCGGCAGGCACGGACGCGGCGTCCAATGCGGCAAGCACTTCGCCCACCGTCCGTTGCGCGGTCCACTCGCCGATGGCCTGGTCGATTTCCGCAACGCGTTCGACGCGACCCGCGTTGTCGGCCAATTTCGGATCCGCCGCCAGGTCGGCGCGCCCGATCACCCCCATCAATCGCTTGAAGATGCTGTCGCCGTTGCCCGCCACCAGCGCGTACGCGCCGTCCGCGCAAAGGTAGGCGTTGGTGGGCGCGATGCCCGGCATGGCGCTGCCCGCCGGCCCGCGCACGGCGCCGAAGGCGCTGTACTCCGGCAACAGGCTTTCCATGCAATTGAAGACCGCTTCGTAGAGGGCCACGTCCACCACTTGGCCGCGGCCGGATGCGTGCCGGTCTTGAAGGGCCAGCAGTATGCCGATGACGCCATGCAACGCCGCGAGCGTGTCGCCGATGCTCACGCCGACCCGCACGGGCACACGCCCCGGTTCGCCCGTCAGGTGGCGCAGCCCGCCCATCGCTTCGGCCACCACGCCAAAGCCGGGACGGTCGCGGTACGGCCCGGTTTGCCCATAGCCGCTGATGCGAAGCATGATCAGCCGGGGATTGATGCGCTGCAGGTCATCGGGGCCGAGTCCCCAGCCCTCCATCGCGCCGGGCCGGAAGTTCTCTATCACGACATCCGTTTCCGCCGCGAGGCGCTTGATCACGTCCTGCGCTTCGACGGTCTTGAGGTCGAGCGTCAGCGACCGCTTGTTGCGCGATTGCACTTGCCACCAGACGGACGTGCCGTCCTTGAGCAGCCGCCATTTGCGCAGCGGGTCACCGCCCGCAGGGGGCTCCACCTTGATTACTTCGGCGCCGAAGTCGGCCAACGTCTTCGCGGCGAACGGGCCCGCGATCAATTGCCCGAGTTCGAGCACCTTGAGCCCAGCCAGCGGACCCGCCATGTCAGGCCTTCTTCTTCGCAGCGGCTTTCTTTGCAGCGGGCTTATTGGCAGCGTCGCGCTTGGCCAACGCCTGCTCGAAGGCCTTGTGAGGCTCCTTCTGCGCCAGCAACTGGTCGAGGTTCTTGACGATCTCGGTTTCGATCCGGTCCTTGAAAGCGCCCAGCAGGAAACCCAGCCTGGCGTCGAGCTCGAACCGGTCCTTGGTGACCTTCAGTTCGCCGTTGGCACCGGCGCGGGTGAAAGTAACCAGGTCGGACGTCTTGCCCTCTTCGTAGGTGCACTCCATGCCGAGTTTGTCCTCCGCGGTTTCGGCCCATTTGAACGCCAGCTTGCGCGCCGCGGCCAGGCCCAGCGTGTGGTCGCGGGTGATGTGGATGTCAGGCACGGGTGTCTCCTCGCGAATTCATGGCGCTTCTTTCAGCAGCTTGTGCCGCTCTTCCTTGGGCAAGTCAGCCAGCCGCCTGGCCGCATCATAGAACCGCTTCCAGTCGCGGCCCTCGCGCCCGAACAAAGCTTCGAAGCCGGGAACGAACTCGTCGTACGCGGCTTGCGCGCCGAACGAGGCGTTGTTGGCACGCTCCACGTACAAGTCGTACGCGCGAAAGCGCGCCGCATCGCCGCCCCAGCTGTCGCGCAATTGCGCATAGCCGGCGCGGAAGTCGCGCAAGGCCGCCTGCTTGAGCGCATCACGCTCGGCGCCCGTCGTTTCCGCGTAGATCTTTTCCAGGCGCTTGCGCGTCGCCAGGGCCAGCGCACGGAACTGGTTGCGCCGGCCGTTGAATTCGGCGTAGTCCTTGCGCGCGTCTTCGCCCGCCTGCGTGGCCAGCCAGCGCGCGCTGCCGAGCCGCTCGACGGCCGTGGCGAACGACTCGTTGAACATGGTGTCGTTCTTGGCATAGACGACCTGGTGCGCCAGCTCATGGAAGATCAGGCGCGCCAGTTCTCCTTCCGGGTAGAAGATGAACGTGTTGAGCAGCGGATCGCCTCCCGCCCAGTTCATCCAGCCCAGCGTGGAATACGCCGGCACCGGATACACGTTCGACTCGTAGCCTTCGCCCGCCAGTTGCGCCGCTTCGGCCCGCGCGGTCGCTTCGTCGAAATAGCCGTGATAGGTCACGCAGCCGGTGACGGGAAAGCACCAGCTCTTGAGCGTCACCGAATAGACCGGCGCGGCGACGACGTTCCACACCACCGCACTTCGATGCAGGTCCGCGTAGCGGCGGTAGCTCGGATTGTCGGGAAGCTTCAGCTCGGTCACCGCATAACTGCGGATGCGCTGGCTCAACACCAGCCGGTCCTTCAGCCGCTGCGGCGCCTGCGCGTCGGCGATCCAGTCCTCCACCGGCTTGGCCGCGCTCATCACCTTCAGGTGGCCGGTGGCCGATTGCCAGTAGTAGCCGAGATTGGCGCAACCCGACAGGCACAACGCAGCCACTGCGCCCACCGCCACCACGCCTGCGATCGCCATGACCGGTGCCTTCCTCACGCCGCCTGGACTTCGACCAGGCAGTCGTAGAACACCGGCCCACGCCCCATGTCCGTCAGTTTCTGGCTGGTGAGCTGGTTGACGTTGGTGCCGTCCATCCCGAACTTGCGCCACCAGACGCCCAGGCCGTTGACCACACCGGGGCGGGCTCGCGCCGAAACCTCGGCCTTGCAGCGGTATTCGCCGCGGTCGTTGAACACGCGCACCACGGCGCCCGACGCAATGCCGCGGACGGCGGCGTCGCTGGCGTGGATCTCCAGCAGCGGTTCGCCTTCGATGTCGCGCAGGCTGCGCACGTTGACAAAACTCGAATTGAGGAAGTTGCGCGCCGGCGGCGAGATCATCGCCAGCGGATAGCGCGCGGAACTACCGGCTTCCTCGTAGTTGGGCAGGTGATCCGGCAGCCCGTCCAGGCCCTGCCGCGACAGCGCCTCGCTGAAGAATTCGCACTTGCCCGACGCCGTGGGAAAACCGCCATGCGCGAATGGCGCGTCGGGCACATCCAGCGTAGCGAAGCCTTGCTCCAGCAACAGGTTGAAATCGACGCGTTGGCCATAGGCCTTGCGGCACAGGCTTTCGTCATCCTCGGTAAAGCAGGGCTCGGTGAATCCCATGCGCTGCGCGAGCTCTCGAAATATCTGAGTGTTCGGCTTGGCCTGGCCCAGCGGCGCGATCGCGGGACGATTGAGCAGCACGTCGGTGTGGCCATAAGCCAGGTGCACGTCCCAGTGCTCCAATTGCGTCGTGGCCGGGAGGATGTAGTCAGCGTAGTCGGCCGTGTCGGTCTGGAAATGTTCCAGCACCACGGTGAAGAGGTCGTCACGCGCGAAGCCGGCGACAACCTTGGACGACTCCGGCGCCACCGCGACCGGGTTGCTGTTGTAGACCACCAGCGCCTCGATCTTCGGCCCGAAGGCCGGCGACGATTCACGCAGCAGATCGTCGCCGATGGTGCTCATGTTGATGGTGCGCGGTGCGCGCCCCGCCAGCAGTTCGGGCCTTTGCAACGCGGCCTTGTCGACGGGAAACGTGCCGGAGCTGGAGAGCAAGGCACCGCCGGCGCGATGCCGCCAGGCACCCGTGAGCGCCGGCAGGCAGGCGACCGCGCGCACCGCGTTGCCGCCCCCGCGCACCCGCTGCATGCCGTAGTTCAGGCGGATCGCCGCGGGGTGGGTGGTGCCCCAGTCGCGTGCCAGCGAACGAATCTGCTGCGCGGTCACTCCGCAAATCGCAGCGGCACGCTCGGGGTTCCAGCGCAGCGCCCGTTCGCGTAAGGCGTTCCAACCCAGCGTGTGCTGGGCCAGGTAGTCGTGGTCCAGCCAATCGTTCACGACCAGCTCGTGCATCATCGCGAGCGCAAGGGCCGCGTCGGTGCCGGGACGCAATTGCACATGCTCGTGGCATTTTTCAGCCGTTTCGGTGCGGCGCGGGTCGATGCAAATGAGCTTCGCGCCGCCACGCTTGGCGGCCTGCGCCAGGCGCCAGAAATGCAGGTTGCTGGTGATCGAGTTGCTGCCCCAGATCAGGATCAACTTCGATTCGGCGAAGAACTCCACCTTCATGCCGACCTTGGCGCCATAGGTCTGCGCCATCGCCTCGCCGCCGGCACTCGAGCAGATCGTTCGATCCAGCAGTGAAGCACCCATCTTGTTGAAAAAGCGCGCAGCCATGCTTTCGCCTTGCACCAGGCCCATGGTCCCGGCATAGCTGTAGGGGACGATCGCCTCGGGGTTGTTCGCCGCGATCGCCTGCAGTCGCCCGGCAATATCGGCCAGCGCGTCGTTCCAGCTCACGGGCTCGTAGCGGTGCGAGCCCTTGGTCCCGCTGCGGCGCAACGGCTGCAGGATCCGTTCCGGGTGGTAGCTGCGCTCGGTGTAGCGCGACACCTTGGTGCACAGGACGCCATCCGTGGGCCGGTGAGCCGGATTGCCGGCCACCTTGACGGCAATGCCGTTCTCCACCGTCGTGATCAGAGAACAGGTGTCCGGGCAGTCGTGCGGGCAGGCGCCAAGGACCGTTCGCGATCCTTGCAGCAAACTGACGCTAGGGGAGATGCCGATGGTGCTGCTCAAGGAGTAACCCTATAGTTTGCGCGCCGCCCCGCATTATGCGAAAGGGCCACAGGAGACAAGCATGAGAGTCCTCGAGTCGTTGACGCGCAGCATGATGGTAGCCGCTCTGGCATTGCTGGGCATGGCTGCTCATGCGCAGGAGGGCGTCACGAAAGGCAGCATCGTGCTGGGCCAGTCGCTCGCCCTGATCGGTCCCGGCTCGGCATTGGCCGCGCCCTTTCACATGGGCGCCAAGCTGTACTTCGATCGCGTCAACGCCGCCGGCGGTGTGAACGGCCGCAAGATCGAACTGGTCACGCTGGACGACCGAGGCAATCCCACCCAAACCGAAGCCAACACCAAGAAGCTGCTGGAACAAGGCGTGCTGGCGCTGTTCGGCTACTACGGCTCGCCGCAGGTCACCAAGTCGTACCCGCTGATCAAGGACACCGATGTGCTCCTGTTCGCGCCCATGTCCGCCGCCGACGAATTTCGCGGTGCGATGTACGGCAACGTCTATTCGGTGCGCCCCGGCTATGCGGAAGAGGCGGCCGCCATCACCCGGCATGCGGAAACTCTGGGGACGCGCAAGCTGGCCATCGTGCACGCGATGGACGGCGAGTCGCTGGCTGCGCTCGATTCCGCCGAGCGCACGATGGGGAGCATGGGCGCCAACCTGGTGGTGAAGTCGGCCATGAGCAGTGGCAACGTGGCCAACAGCGTCGACAAGGCGCTGGCCGCCAAGCCCGAATCGATCCTGATCATCGCCGACGCCAACGGCGCGGCAGGCATCGTCCGCGACATCCGCGCCAAGGGTTTTCGCGGGCCGATCTATGGTTTTTCCAACACCGGCGAGAGCCTGCTGGCCGAGGAGCTCGGCCCCGCCGGCGCCGGGGTGGTGGTGGTGCGCGTGGTGCCCAAGAGCGACAACCCGAAAGCCGCTGTCGTGCGCGAACTGGTGGCCGATGCGGCAGCCGCCAATGCGGGCAAGCCCAACGTCTACATGGTGGAAGGCTACATCGCCGCGCGGGTGTTCACCGAAGCGCTGCTGCGCATCCCGCGCGACCCGACCCGCGCCAAACTGAAGAAGGCGATCGAGGGCCTGGACAACATCAGCGTGGGCGGCTTTCGCATCCACTTCGCCGGTGATCGCGTCGGCTCCAAGCTGGTGGAACTGAGCCTGATCGACTCGCAGGGCAAGGTCCGCGAGTAATCAGCCGATCTCGCGCGCCGCGGCCAGGCCGCGCATGAAGGCCTCGCACCGGGCCAGTTGCTCCAGGCTCACGTACTCGTCCGGCTGGTGTGCCTGGTTGATGCTGCCCGGGCCGCAGACCACGGTGGGAATGCCCGAGTTCTTGAAGATCCCGGCCTCGGTGCCGAAAGCCACCAGCGTCGTGCCGCGCTCGCCCGACAGCCGCTGGGCGAGCCGCGTCACCGCGTCGCCGGCCGAACCCAGGAAGCTCGGAATCTCGCAGATCGTCTCGAAGCTGAAACCCGCCTCGGGCGCCACCGCCTTCATGGCCGGCTCCAGCGAACGGGCGTGGGCGATCACCTCCTGCTGCATCCGCCCGGCGTCGGCTGTTGGCAGGTCGCGGAACTCATAACGGAATTCGGCGTCGCGCGGCACCACGTTGTCGGCGATGCCGCCATGGAACTGGCCGACGCTGGCCGTCGAAAACGGCACGTCGAAACCCGGGTAGCGCGGCTCTTCGCGCTCGAAGGTCTCGGCCATGTCGCGCAGCTTGCCGACCACGCGGGCAGCCATCTCGATGGCGTTGACCGATCGCGGCGTCAGCGACGAATGGGCCTCCTTGCCGCGCACGCAGCACTTGTAGCGGTACACGCCCTTGTGCGCGATGGCGGGCACCATGCTGGTGGGCTCGCCGACGATACAGGCCAGCGGCGCCACGCCGGCGTCGCGCATGTCGGCGATCAGTTCCTTGACGCCGAAGCAGCCGATCTCTTCGTCGTAGCTGAACGCCAGGTGGATCGCGAAGGGCGCCTTGCTTGCCAGGAAGTCGCCGGCGTGCGCCAGCGCGATGGCGATGAAGCTCTTCATGTCGGCCGAGCCGCGCGCGTACAGCCTGCCGTCCCGCACACTGCCGCTCAACGGGTCATCGGACCAGTCTTGCCCGTCCCAGGGCACCGTGTCGGTGTGACCGGAAAGTATGACTCCCGCAGGCTTTCCCTCGCCCAGCGTCGCGAAGAGATTGGCCTTGGTTTTTTCGGCGTTGTAAGTCAGGCGGCTTACTACACCCAGTCGGGACAGTTCGTCCCGCGCGAGGTGGATGAGTTCCAGGTTGGAATTCGCGCTGACGGTGTTGATGCGCACCAGCGCCTGGGCCAGCGAAAGCGCGCGCGGCGAGAGCGCCGCTGTAGTGATATCCATCACCCGATTCTCGCGGATATCCCCTGTTGGCGCGCAGGCCCGCGGCGGGCTAGACTGGCGGACTCCAAAGCGAAATCACACACAGACATGAACATACTGGACTCCGTCGTCACGCAAGCGGCCAGCATCGCGGCCATCCGGCGCGACATCCATGCCCATCCCGAACTTTGCTTCGAGGAAGTGCGCACCGCCGACGTCATCGCCAAACAGCTCACCGATTGGGGCATTCCGATTCACCGCGGCCTGGGCAAGACCGGCGTGGTGGGCATCGTCAAGAACGGCACGGGGAAGCGCGCCGTCGGCTTGCGTGCCGACATGGACGCGCTGCCCATGCAGGAATTCAACACCTTCAGCCATGCCAGCCAGCACAAGGGCAAGATGCATGCGTGCGGCCACGACGGCCACGTCGCCATGCTGCTGGCCGCGGCCCAGCATTTCGCGAAGAACCGCAATTTCGACGGCACCGTGTACCTGATCTTCCAGCCGGCCGAAGAGGGCGGCGGCGGCGCGCGCGAAATGATCAAGGACGGCTTGTTCGAGCAGTTCCCGATGGAAGCCGTGTTCGGCATGCACAACTGGCCGGGCTACCAGGTCGGCAAGTTCGCCGTCAGCGCCGGGCCGGTGATGGCGTCGAGCAACGAATTCAAGATCACCATCCGCGGCAAGGGCAGCCACGCCGCGCTGCCGCACAACGGCATCGACCCGGTGCCGATCGCCTGCCAGATGGTGCAAGCCTTCCAGACCATCATCAGCCGCAACAAGAAGCCGATCGATGCAGGCGTGATTTCGGTGACCATGATCCACGCGGGCGAAGCCACCAACGTCGTGCCCGACAGCTGCGAGTTGCAGGGCACGGTGCGCACGTTCGCGCTGGAAGTGCTGGACCTGATCGAAAAACGCATGGAACAGGTGGCGCGGCACGTGTGCGCCGCGCACGACGCGGTGTGCGAGTTCGAGTTCGTGCGCAATTACCCGCCGACGATCAACTCCGCGCCCGAGGCCGAGTTCGCGCGCCAGGTGATGGCATCGATCGTCGGGCCGGACAACGTCGAAGTCCAGGAGCCCACCATGGGCGCCGAAGACTTCGCCTACATGCTGCAGGCCAAGCCGGGCGCCTATTGCTTCATCGCCAACGGCGACGGCAGCCACCGCGAGATGGGGCATGGCGCCGGGCCGTGCATGCTGCACAACCCCAGCTACGACTTCAACGACGACCTGATTCCGCTGGGCGCGACCTATTGGGTGCGCCTGGCCGAGGCCTGGCTGGCAAAGGCCAAGGCATGACCGGGGCCGGTGACCCGTTTTCATCCACCTACGCCGAGGCTCGCAAACAGTTCCTGCAGGCTGCCCAAGACGCCGGCCTGGAAGTCGAGCGCAAGCTGCATCCGCTCAAGGGCCGGGACGGCGAAGAGTTGGCGATGGACGTCGCGCGCGACGGTCCACCCGATGCCGCGAGCTTGCTGATCGTCAGCAGCGCCTGCCACGGGGTCGAGGGTTTTTGCGGCAGCGGCGTACAGGTGGCGGCCTTGCGCGATGTGCAGTGGCGCAACCACGCGGCCTGCAGCGGGGTGGCGGTGCTCTATATCCACGCGCTCAATCCGTTCGGGTTCTCGCACCTGAGCCGCACCACGCACGAGAACGTGGACTTGAATCGCAACTTCCACGATTACGCGAAGCCATTGCCGGTCAACGAAGCGTACCGCGACGTTCACGCGCTGCTGTTGCCCGACGAGTGGCCGCCCTCCCCGGCCAACGATGAGGCTGTCGTGCGCTACGTGGCAACGCACGGCCAGACGGCCTACCAGGCCGCGATCACGCGCGGCCAGCATGAATTTGCGCAAGGCCTGTTCTTCGGCGGCACGCAGCCCAGCTGGAGCAACCTGGCGGTGCGGGAGGTGCTGCGCGCGCACGGCCGGCGTGCAGCGCACATCGCCTGGATCGACGTCCACACCGGCCTGGGGCCCAGCGGCGTCGGCGAACGCATCTATGCCGGGCACGATGATGCGGCCGCCGTGGCGCGGGCCCGCGCGTGGTGGGGCGGCGGCGGCGCGACGCCGATCACGTCGATCTATGACGGCTCTTCTTCCTCGGCCTTCCTCACGGGGCTGATGTGTTCATCGGTTTACGAGGAATGCCCGCAGGCCGACTACACCGGGATCGCGCTGGAGTATGGAACGGTGCCGGTGATGGAGACGATGCAGGCGTTGCGCGCCGACCATTGGCTGCAGATGCATCCCGACGCGGAACCGGTGCTGGCGGCGCGGATCAAGCAGCAGATCAAGGATGCCTTCTACACCGACACCGCAGAGTGGAAGGCCCAGGTCCTGCAACAGGCGCGGCAAGCGCTGCTCCAGGCCGCCGACGGCCTGGCAGCCTGAAGCGGCTCAGGCGTTGGTCGATCGGCCCCGCGCGATTTCCAGCAGGCCGTCGAAGATCAGGCTCTCGACCAGCTCGAAGGGCACCGACATGTGCGGCGCCATCTTCCAGCCGGCGCCACCGGTCATGTAGCACGCCGGCTCGGCGCCGCAGTGCCTGCGCACGTGCTGGACCATGCGCTCGATCGCCCCGGCGATCGCGAAAGTCCCCCCGCTGGTCAACGCATCGCTGGTGTTGGTGGGGAACTCGCGCACGTCGCCGGTAGGCACGTGCAATCCCGCCGTACCCGACTCGAGGGCGCGCAGCATGATGCCGTGGCCCGGCAGGATGAAGCCCCCGAGGAACCGCCCCTGCGGATCGACCGCTTCCACCGTGACGGCCGTGCCGACCATGACCACCACCAGCGGCCTGGGCCCGCCGTGCGCCAGCGCGCGATGCCAAGCGCCGATCATCGCCACCCAGCGATCGGCACCGAGCCGGGTGGGATGGTCGTAGCCATTGACCAGCCCCGCCTCTGCGGCGCTGGCAACCACCCAATGCGCGGGCACGTCCCACACTTCCTCCATCTGCTCCTCGACCCGGCGCTTCACTGCATCGGCCGCCACCGCGCAGCCCAGCATATGCTGCGGCGCCGGCATGCCTGACCATGCACCGTCGGCCAGCTTGTCGATGTTTTCCAGAAATTCGGCGCCATGCGCCCGCAGTGCGGCGTACGGCCGCGCAGATTCGTACAACGCCCACTTCAGGCGCGTGTTGCCGACGTCGATCGCGAGAAAGGCCACGGCTCGGGACGGCGCCGCGCGCTAGCGCGGGCGCGCCGCTTCCACCTGGGTGCGCAAGGCGGCGAGGCTTTCCGCCAATGCCCGTTCCTGGCCCTGCAGCTGGCCGCAGTCGGCGATCGCCTGCTTCACGGACAGCTGGAGTTCGCGATGGGCTTCCATCGGCTCATCCAGTTTGAGCGACGACGAACTGCTTTCGGCGGCCGTGCCCGCCAATGCGGATTGCCGCGCGCGCCAGGCCTTCACGTTCGCGGGCAGCGCCTGCTGCAGCAGTTGCAGCAATGCCGAGCGCCGGCCGGCCGCGGCCAACGCCTGCTCATGCGCCTGCATCGCCGCGGCGCTCACCGCCCGCAGCGCCTTGAGCCGCTCGACCAGGATTTCGCAGCGCGCGGTGTCGTCCTGGATCGCCTGCTGGCTCTGCGCGTCGGGTGTGCCTGCCTGCCGCGTCTTGAGCTGGTTGCGCATGTCCTGCAGCCAGCGCGCGCCCTGGTCGATGATCTTGTCGATGGCATGGAACTCGACGTCGATTTCCACCAGCGTGAGTTCGCCGGCCGTGCCCTGCTCCTGTTGCTTCTTCTGCAGCGCCTGGGTCTGCTGCGCCAACCCCTTGGCGACCTCATCGATCTGTTCGAACTGGCCGGCGAACTCCGCGCCGGCGCTGCGGCTCTTGCCGGTGGTGCGCGCCCACCAGCCGCGCGCCTGCAGCAAGCTGAAATCCAGGCGCGGCAGGGCCTCGGCCAGCCGCCCCAGCTCGGCCGAGACCGGCGAGAAATCGCGCTGGCCGGCCTGGGCCTGCATCTGTTCGGCCAGTTCGCGCAGCCGGCTCACGTGCAGGTGCCCGGCATCGGACGCCATCTGGTCGAGCCACGCCGCGGGTGTTCCCGCGGCCTTGGGCTGGGCCTGGGCCTGGGCCAGCTTGGCCGGTGTCATCAGGGAGGCGGTGCGGTCTTCGTCTGCCATGGCGATGGGTTGAAGCGGTGAGCCGCAATATAAACCTTTCCCGCGCCCCGGCTCAAATCGCGCCGATCCAGCAAGCGCGCTGGATCGCCGCCATCTTGTTGTCGACCTTCAGCTTGCCCATCGCGTTGGCCAGGTGGTAGTTGACGGTGCGTTCGGTACAGCGCAGGCGCAGCGAACTCTCGCGCGCGGTCAGCCCCTGGAAAGCCAGCACCAGGCATTCGCGCTCGCGCGGGGAGAGGGGCGAGCGGGCGTTGGCCAGGCTGCGCCGCACCAGCGGCCAGATGTTGAGCGCCGACCAGACCAGCGAAGCCGCTTCACCCCGGTCGGCCAGTTCGCGGGGGCTGAACATGAAGCACTCGAACGCGCGGCCGGCGGGCAACGGGAACTCCACGCGCACCACGGTCTGGAAACCGTGAGCCAGCCACAGCAGTCGCCAGCGGCTCGAACCCAGGTGATTGCTCTTGGCGATGTGCTGCCATGCGACCAGCGGCGCATCCGAATCGCGCCAGGGCGCGCCGAAGTCGCGGCTGTCGGCCAACGCTTGCGCGGCATCGCCCAATACCGGAGGATGCACGGCAAGCACATGGCGATCTTCGGTTCCGCCAAATGGATTGGGGCCGAGAACCGCCACGGCTTCGACGGAAAACTCGCGCATCGCGCCAACCCAGTCGCTCAACAGGCCGTCCAGGCTCACGCTGTCAAAGTTAACAGGTACCCCCATGCTCTTTATCTCTTCCTTGTTCGGGCGGGCTGAGACAATAGCATCCTTCGCGGACATCGAAAGTGTCCGCCTCCTACCCAGTCAATGGACTTGATCGCATGAATTTTTCGCTGTTCCACCGCCCGGGCACCGTCGTGTTCCTGGACGATGATCCAGACTACCTGGAGATGCTGGCACTGGTGCTCCCGCGCCATTGGCACGTCAAGCTGTTCACGCGTCCCGCTGATTGCATCAACTACCTTCAGCAGGAGCCGCCGTTCTGGGAAGCGGACGCCTGGAACCAGCAGCAGATGATCGAGCAATGGCGCGAGGGCAAGGCCCTGATCCCGCAGATCCTGGACTACTGGTCGAAATACACGGAACGCTATGCGTTGGCGCGGGTTTGCGTGGTGGACTACTCGATGCCGAGCATGGATGGCCTGGAGACGCTTTCGGAACTGGTGGACTGGCCGGGTTCGCGCGTGCTGCTGACCGGCCAGGCCGACGAGCAGATCGCGGTGCGCGCGTTCAATCGCGGCCTGATCGACCAGTTCATCCCCAAGCAGAGCCCGGATATCGCCGGCACGCTGGTCGGCGCGGTGGAGCACCTGTTGTCCACGCCGAACGCCCGCCACGCGCAGATCTGGCGCGTCACGCTCACCCCGCAGCAGAACGCCTTGCTGCGGATGCCCTCGATCGGGCGCGACCTCGCGGCGTTCGCGGCCCAGCACTGGGTGGAGCACGTGGCGGTTGGCAGCCCATTCGGCGTACTGGGCATGGACGCAACCGGGCACGCGAGCTGGCTGCAGCTGGAAACGCGCGAGGGGTTGGGTGCGCTGGCTGAACTGGCCGAGCTCGAAGGCGTGCCACCGGCAGCGGTCGAGGAAATTCGTGCGGGGCGCAGCCTGGCGAACCTGGAGTTGCGGCAGGCACTGATGCTCAAGTCGCCGGTTCAATTGGTCGCCGCCTTTCCACTGGGACAGGACGAGACCCTGTTCGGCGCCCTGTTCGACATCGCGCCGGCCAATGGCCCGGATCCGGCCAACGGCTTCGCCAACTGGCTGGTGCGACAGGAAGCACGCCGCGTCGACGTGTAGGGCCCGGATCAGGCCGCGGCAGCTGGCAACGGGCGAAAGCACAGGGAGACCGCCGTGCCGCGGCCAAGTTCGGACGTGATCCTGATGTCGCCCCCGATCGACTGCATCACTCGCTGGCAGAACATGAGCCCCATGCCGTTGCCGCCGTTGCCGGCGCGCGTAGTGACCGGCTCGTGCGTCAGGCGAGCCAGGACATCGGGCGCGATGCCCGGCCCGTTGTCGCGGAACCGGATCCAGGGCCGCGGGCTGCCGCCGCCGCTGTCGCGCCCCACCTCGATTCGCAGGCTGGGGCGCGGCGTGCCGCGCAAGGCAATGAGCGCATTCTTGGTGACGGTGCACAGCACGAGGTACAGCAAGTCGCGGCGCCCCGGCAGCATGAAGTCCTCGAGGACGTCGCTGGCAACCCAGGACCGCTCGTCCGCGTCGAAGGGGAACTCGTCGAGGACGGCTTGGGCCAGCGCACTGGCCGCCACGGCGGACGGCGCCGCGCCGGGATAGGCATCCCGCGCGGATTGGACGAACGTCGACACCAGCGACTGGCAGTACAGGGCACGCCGCTCCGCGTTCTCCAGTGCCGCCAGCAGTTCGCCGGGACGATTTTCGGCAAAAGTAGCCAGTCCCGCCGGCGTTCCGGCCGGGGCGGCGCGGTGGCGCGCGATCACCGTGCTGACGAACCCGCGCACCGTGGCCAGCGGGGTGTTGAGTTCGTGCGCGAGGAATCCCATGGTCTCGCGCAGCGCCACGGCCCGGCCTTCATTCAACGAGCGCTCGAAGGCCTGGGCCCGGTACAGCGACAACGCTTCGCGCAGCGCCTCGCGCGTCGACTGTTCTTCCAGCGGCTTTTCCAGGATGCGCAGGACCTGGCCCTGGTTCACCGCCGCGATCGCGACCTCTTTCTCCGCATAGGCCGTCGCCAGCAGGCGCACCAGGTGGCGGTGTTCGCGCCGCACGGTCTGCAGCAATTTCATGCCGTCGCGCTCGGGCATCCGGTAGTC
>JAQGMS010000222.1 GCA_028292245.1 Ramlibacter sp. | reverse complement strand
CCTTCATCGGCATGACACTGCTGGCGTTCTTCCTGATCCGGCTGGTGCCGGGCGACCCGATCGAGACCATGGCCGGCGAGCGCGGCATCGACGCCGCGCGCCACGCCAAGCTGCTGGTGGAATACGGACTGGACAAGCCGATGCTGGTGCAATACGGCGTCTACATCGGGCGGGTGCTGCACCTGGACCTGGGCAAGTCCATCATCACCCAGGCGCCGGTGCTGCAGGAATTCCTGGCGCTGTTCCCGGCCACCATCGAGCTGGCGGTGTGCGCAATCGTGTTTGCACTGGCGCTGGGCATCCCGGCCGGCATCATCGCGGCGGTGCGGCGCAACTCGGTGTTCGACCACGGCGTGATGGCCACCTCGCTCACCGGCTACTCGATGCCGATCTTCTGGTGGGGCCTGCTGCTGATCCTGCTGTTCTCGGTGCAACTGGGGCTCACGCCGGTGTCGGGCCGCATATCGGTGCAGTACTACATCGAGCCGACCACCGGCTTTCTGCTGATCGACTCGCTGCTCACCGGCGACAAGGGCGCGTTCTGGTCGGCCGTGAAGCACCTGATCCTGCCCGCCATCGTGCTGGGCACCAATCCGCTCGCCGTGGTCGCGCGCATGACGCGCTCGGCCATGCTCGAGGTGCTGGGCGAGGATTACATCCGCACCGCCCGCGCCAAGGGCCTGCCGCCGATGAAAGTGGTGGGCGTGCACGCGCTGCGCAACGCGCTGATCCCGGTGGTGACGGTGATCGGGCTGCAGGTCGGCGTGCTGTTCACCGGCGCCATCCTCACCGAGACCATCTTTTCCTGGCCGGGCGTCGGCAAGTGGCTGATCGAGGCGATCAACCGGCGCGACTACCCGGTGCTGCAAGGCGGCATGCTGCTGCTGGGCGTCGTGGTGATGCTGGTCAACCTGCTGGTCGATGTGATGTACGGCATCATCAATCCGAGGATCAGAAGGTGAGCTCCCCCCCGATGCGGCCTGCGGCCGCCTCCCCCCCAGGGGGGCACCACCAGCGGCCCGGCGAAGCCGGTTCCGCGGTGGTCCGCGCAGTTCCTCCCGGCCCGTTGCGCGAATTCTGGATTTCGTTCTCGGCCAATCGCGGCGCCGTGATGGGCATGGCCGTGGTGCTGTTCCTGCTGCTCACCGCCTTGTTCGCGCCGCTGCTGGCGCCGCACCTGCCGGACCAGACCAACAGCGCGGTGTTCCTCAAGCCGCCAGCCTGGCAACCCGGCGGCTCGATGAATTTCTTCCTGGGCACCGACGCGATCGGGCGCGACATCCTTTCGCGGCTGATTTATGGCGCGCGCCTGTCGCTGTCGATCGGCCTGGGCGTCGTCGCGATTTCCGTGGTCGTGGGCATCGCGCTGGGCCTGGTCGCCGGCTTCGCGCGCGGCATCGTCGAGATCGCCATCATGCGGCTGATGGACATCGTTCTCACGCTGCCCAGCCTGCTGCTGGCGATCGTGATCGTCGCCATCCTCGGCCCGGGGCTGGTCAATGCGATGCTGGCGGTGGCGGTCGTGCTGTTGCCCCACTACGTGCGGCTCACACGCGCGGCCGTGGTGACCGAAGTCTCGAAGGACTACGTGACCGCCGCGCGCATCAGCGGCGCCGGCACGCTGCGCCTGATGTTCAGCGAGGTGCTGCCCAATTGCGCGGCGCCGCTGATCGTGCAGGCATCGCTGGGAATTTCCACCGCCATCCTGGACGCCGCGGCACTCGGCTTCCTGGGCCTGGGCGCGCAACCGCCATCACCGGAGTGGGGCACCATGCTCGCCGATGCGCGCGAGTTCGTGCTGCGCGCCTGGTGGGTCGTGACTTTCCCCGGCCTGATGATCCTGATCGCGGTGCTGGCCTTCAACCTGATGGGCGACGGTTTGCGCGATGCGCTCGATCCGAAGCTGAAAAGGTAGGGGAGGGCGAATGAAAGAATTCTTGAACGCAGAGGACGCAGAGGACGCAGAGGACGCAGAGGTTGCGCAGAGGACGCAGAGGAACAGCCGAAGTAAAGCAGAGGCCCTTCTTCTTTCTCCTGAATGCCTCTGCGCTCTCTGCGCAACCTCTGCGTCCTCTGCGTTCAAAAAACTCAACGCATACCAGCCATGCCGTTACTAGAGATAGAAGATCTCCACGTCGAGTTCCCGACGCAAGGCAGCGTCATGCGCGCCGTCGAGGGAGTGAGCCTGACGCTGGAAGAAGGCGAAGTGCTGGGCATCGTCGGCGAATCGGGCTCGGGCAAGAGCGTGACGATGATGGCGCTGATGGGCCTGATCGCGTACCCGGGCCGGGTGCGCGCCAAGACACTGCGCTTTGCCGGCAACGACCTGCTGGGCATTCCGGACAAGGAACGCAGGCGCTTGGTCGGCAAGGACATGGCGATGATCTTCCAGGAGCCGACCACCAGCCTGAACCCCTGCTTCACCATCGGCTGGCAACTGGTCGAGGCGCTGCGGCTGCACTCGCCGTTGGACAAGGCCGGCGCGAAGAAGCGCGCGATCGAATTGCTGGAGCAGGTCGGCATCCCGGCCGCCCACACCCGCCTGAACGATTACCCGCACCAGATGTCCGGCGGCATGAACCAGCGCGTGATGATCGCGATGGCGATCTCGTGCAACCCGCGACTGCTGATCGCCGACGAGCCGACCACGGCGCTCGACGTCACCATCCAGGCGCAGATCCTCGATCTCCTGCGCAACCTGCAGAAGGAGCGCGGCATGGCGCTGGTGCTGATCACGCACAACATGGGCGTGGTCAGCGAGATGGCGCGGCGCGTTGTCGTGATGTACGCCGGCCAGGTGATGGAGCAGCGTCCGGTGGCGCAATTGTTCGCCGATCCGCAGCATCCGTACACCGAGGCCCTGCTGTCGGCGCTGCCCGAGCGCGGCCCGGCCGGCCACCGGCTCGCCACTATTCCCGGCGTGGTGCCGGGCGTATTCGACCGGCCGACCGGCTGCCTGTTCGCGCCGCGCTGCGCCTACGCGACGCAGCATTCGATGACCGTGCGGCCGGAGCTGCGGCCATGGCAGGAAGGCCAGGTGCGCTGCCACTATCCGCTGGGCGATCCGCAGCGCCGGGCCGCGATCGAGCGCGACACGCCGGTGCCGATCGAGGTGGCCCCATGACGGTCGTCGTGCAAGCCAGGGACCTGCGCCAGGTCTACAAGATCCGGCGCGGTTTCTTCAAGCCGCCGGCGCAATTGCAGGCGGTCGGCGGCGTCTCGTTCACCATCGAAGCCGGCAAGACTCTGGCCGTGGTCGGCGAATCCGGCTGCGGCAAATCCACGCTGGCACGGATGGTCGCGCTGATCGAAAAACCGACCGACGGCACGTTGATGCTGGACGGCTCCGACGCCGTCAACACGCCGGGCGACGACAAGCGACGGCTGCGCCAGGCGGTGCAGCTCGTATTCCAGAACCCCTACGGGTCCCTGAACCCGCGCAAGAAGATCAGCGCCGTGCTGGAAGACCCGCTGGCGATCAACACTTCCATGAGCAAGGCCGAGCGCGGCGAGCGTTCCCGCGCGATGCTGGCGCAGGTCGGCTTGCGGCCGGAGTACGCGAATCGGTACCCGCACATGTTCTCCGGCGGCCAGCGCCAGCGCATCGCCATCGCCCGCGCGCTGATGCTCAACCCGAAATTGCTGGTGGCCGACGAGCCGGTGTCCGCGCTCGACGTCTCGATCCAGGCGCAGGTGCTCAACCTGCTGGCGGACCTGCAGGACGAGTTCAAGCTCGCCTACCTCTTCATCTCGCACGACCTGGCTGTCGTGCGCCACATCGCGCACGAGGTGCTGGTGATGTACCTGGGGCATGTGATGGAACAGGGACCGAAGGAAGACATCTTCGCGCGGCCAGCCCATCCGTACACGCAGGCGCTGCTGGCCTCGACGCCGGGTGTTGCCGGACGCAACGTGCAGCGCATCGTGCTCAAGGGCGAACTGCCTTCACCGCTCGATCCGCCCAGCGGCTGCGTGTTCTCCAGCCGCTGCCCGTACGCGGTGGAGCGCTGCCGCGCGGAGCGGCCATTGCCGCGCCCCATCGAGAACCGGATCGCGGCTTGCCACTTCGCCGACCAGTTCCTGGAATCGGGTTTTCCCGCAGTGGCATCTGTTGATAATGCTTCTCTTCCCGGCTGAAGAGCCGAACCCATCTTTCGAAGGAGTACCGCTATGAACCTTTCCAAACATCGCAAGCATTTCGCGATCGCCGCGCTGGCCCTGGCCGCCGCGGCCGGCGCCGGCGCCAAGACGCTGGTGTTCTGCTCCGAAGGCAGCCCCGAGAATTTCTACCCTGGCGTCAACACCACCGGCACGTCTTTCGACGGCAACGAGCCGATCTACAACCGCCTGGTCGAATTCGAGCGCGGCGGCACGCGCGTGGTGCCGGGCCTGGCCGAGCGCTGGGACATCGCCGCCGACGGCAAGACCTACACCTTCTACCTGCGCAAGGGCGTCAAGTGGCACAGCCACCGCGCGTTCAAGCCGACCCGCGACGCGAACGCCGACGACATCATCTTCGGCTTCGAGCGCCAGTGGAAGGAAGCCAATCCCTACTTCAAGGTCACCAGCTCCAACCACTCGTACTTCAACGACATGGGCATGCCCAAGCTGATCAAGTCGGTGGACAAGGTCGATGACTACACCGTGCGCATCACGCTGGAAAAGCCCGAGGCGCCGTTCCTGTCGAACCTGGCGATGCCGTACGCAGCGATCCAGTCCAAGGAATACGCCGACGCCATGCTCAAGGCCGGCACGCCCGAAAAGCTCGACCAGGAGCCGATCGGCACCGGCCCGTTCTACCTGGTGCAGTACCAGAAGGACGCCGTCATCCGCTACAAGTCGTTCCCGCAGTACTGGGGCGGCAAGGCCAAGATCGACGACCTGGTGTACGCCATCACGCCGGACGCCTCGGTGCGCTGGGCCAAGTTGCAAAAGGGCGAGTGCCACGTCATGCCCTACCCGAACCCGGCCGACCTGGAAGCGATCCGCAAGGACTCGAATGTGACCGTGCTGGAACAGCCGGGCCTGAACGTCGGCTACCTCGCGTACAACGTGACCAAGAAGCCGTTCGACGATGTGCGCGTGCGCAAGGCCGTGAGCATGGCGATCAACAAGAAGGCGATCCTCGACGGCGTGTTCCTGGGCACCGGCGTGGCCGCGAAGAACCCGCTGCCGCCTTCGATGTCGGCCTATGACACCAGCACCAAGGACGATGTCTACGATCCGGAAGGCGCCAAGAAGCTGCTGGCCGCGGCCGGCCATCCGAACGGCTTCGAGACCGACCTGTGGGCCATGCCGGTGCAGCGCCCGTACAACCCGAACGCCAAGCGCATCGCCGAGCTGATGCAGGCGGACCTCGCGAAGATCGGCGTCAAGGCCGAGATCAAGAGCTTCGAGTGGGGCGAGTACCGCAAGCGCATGCAAAACGGCGAGCACCAGATGGGCATGCTGGGCTGGACCGGCGACAACGGCGACCCGGACAATTTCCTGGCCGTGCTGCTGGGCTGCGAGGCGGCCAAGACGAACGGTTCGAATGTCGCGAAGTTCTGCTTCCAGCCGTTCGAGGACCTGATCCAGAAGGCCAAGACCGAGACCAAGCCGGCCGAGCGCGACAAGCTCTACAAGCAGGCACAGGTGATCTTCAAGCAGCAGGAGCCCTGGTTCACCATCGCCCATGCGGTGCAGTTGAAGCCGGTGCGCAAGGAAGTCATCGACTTCAATCTGAGCCCGTTCGGCCTCCACAGCTTCTTCGGCGTCGACATCTAGGAGTGACCTCCGCCTTCGTCAGCGCCTTGCACGAGGTGCTCTCTGCCGTTCTGGCGCTGATGCCCGACGAGCACAAGCAGGTG
>JAQGMS010000194.1 GCA_028292245.1 Ramlibacter sp. | reverse complement strand
TCACCGGCCTGCCGGCCGGTTCCACCGGGTTTTCGGTCTTCGCCACCGGCTATGTGCCCACCAGCCAGGTGGCCACGCTCAATTGCCTGACCGTCAACACCGTGGCGATGGCGACCTCGCCGTCCTCGGGGCAGACCGGGGGCCTGACCACCGGGCAGTTCCGCGTGATCCTGACCTGGGGTGTGGACCCGTCGGACCTCGACTCGCACATGACCGGCCCGAACGCCGACGGCACGCGCTGGCACGTCTACTACTCGGACAAGAACAGCGGCAGCATCTGCGGCCTGGACGTGGACGACACCACTTCGTACGGTCCGGAAACGATCACCTGTCCGGCGACCGGTACCGGCACCAGCCTGCGCAACGGCGTCTACCGCTACTCGGTGCACCACTATTCGGGCAACGCCGACATCGGCAGCTCGGGCGGCGCCGTGCGGCTCGAGTTCGCCAACGGCACCGTCTACAACTACACGCCGCCGGCCAGCGGATGGGTCGGCTACGACGACGTCTGGACCGTGTTCGAACTGACGGTGAACAACGGCTCGATCAGCGTGGCCCCGGTCAACACGATCGACCACGGCGTTTCGGCCTACGCGGTCCGCAGCCCCCTGAGGGCGCCGTACGGCTCGGCGGAAAACCGCAGCTTGTTCCTGAATCGCAGCAAGTAAGGGCGGACATGGCTTGGCCGGCACTGTGGACCGGCCCGCGCCTTGCCGGCGCGGGCCTGCTGCTGGCAGCACTGGGCGTGGCCTGGATGTTGTGGCCCGGCGCGAACGAAGTGCCTCAAGCGGCGGGCGTCCCCGCGTCGCCGATGGCACCGGCCACGGTGCCACTGGCGGGCCCGGCGCAGATCGAGGCAGCGGCGCCGCTTGCGGGCGCGCCCGCAGCGGCCGAGGCCGACCCGCACACCCAGTTCATGCTGGTGGTGAAGGCCGCGCGGGAAAGGCCGCAACCGCCGCCCCCACCCGCGATTGCAAAGGCCAAGAGCTTTCCGGAGGCCTTCGAGGCCATGCGCGCTGCGCAGCAGGCCGAAGCCAACGGGGCGCCGGGCACGGCCACGCTCAATCCTTTCGCACCGGTCGTGAAATAGCCGCGGGTCAAGCCAGCAGAGCGACGTTGCCGCCCGCAGCCGTGGTGTTGATGGTGAGCGTTTGCTCCGCGCAGAAGCGGTACAGGTAGTGCGGTCCGCCGGCCTTCGGTCCGGTGCCCGACAAGCCTTCGCCGCCGAAGGGCTGGACACCGACCACCGCGCCGATCATGTTGCGGTTGACGTAGATGTTGCCGACGTGCGCCTGCTGCGCCAGCGCCAGCGCGCGGCTGTCGATGCGGGTCTGGATGCCCAGCGTGAGACCGTAGCCGAGCGCATTGACCTGCTCGATCACGGCCTGCGGATCGCCGCCCCAGCGCACGATGTGCAGCACCGGGCCGAAGATTTCCTGCTGCACGTCGGCGATGCTGTCCACTTCGAAGGCTTGGGGCGGAACGAGATGTGGCGTGCCAACCGTGGATCCCGGCTCAAGGCCGGGATGACAGATGTCTTTGGCGCAAGCCCGCAAACGCGTGAGGTGCTTGCGAATCCCCTCGAGCGCATCCCGATCGATCACCGGCCCGACGTCCGTCGACAACAATGCCGGGTCGCCCGTGACCAGTTCCTGCGCCGCGCCGCGGATCATCTCGATCACGCCGTCGGCGATGCCCTCGTGGACACACAGCAGGCGCAGCGCCGAGCAGCGCTGGCCGGCCGAGCGGAACGCGCTTTGCACCACGGCGTCGGCCACCTGTTCCGGCAAGGCGGTGGAGTCGACCAGCATCGCGTTGATGCCGCCGGTCTCGGCGATCAGCGGAACGATCGGGCCCTCCTTGGCCGCCAGCGCGCGATTGATGATCCTGGCGACCTGCGTCGAGCCGGTGAACACCACGCCGGCAACGCGCGGTTGCGCGACCAGCGCAGCGCCGACGGTTTCGCCGGGGCCGTGCAGCAATTGCAGCGCGTCTTGCGGAACGCCGGCGCCGTGCAGCAGCTTCACCGCCTCCATCGCGATCGCGGGGGTCTGCTCGGCGGGCTTGGCCAGCACCGTGTTGCCGGTGGCCAGCGCCGCCGCGACCTGGCCGGTGAAGATCGCCAGCGGGAAATTCCAGGGGCTGATGCAGACCCAGGGCCCGCGCGGCGTGAGCCGCAATTCGTTGCTCTCGCCCGTCGGCCCCGGCAACGCGACGGGCTGCAGGATGCGCTCCGCCTCGTTGGCGTAGTAGCGCAGGAAGTCCACCGCCTCGCGCACTTCGGACACGCAATCGCCCCAGGTCTTGGCGGCCTCCTTCACCATTAGCGCGCAGAGCTCCGGCATCCGTGTTTCCATCGCGTCGGCCGCGCGTCGCAGGATGGCCGCGCGCGTGGCGACCGGGGTTGCGCGCCAGCCTGGGTAGGCCGCGCAGGAACGCCCGAGCACCTGCGCGGCGAGGCTCGCATCGAACAGAGGGATGTCCGGCACCCGCACCGAGCCGTACGCGGCCAGCAGCGGCGCACGCATGCTTTCCACCGTGAGATCCAGGCCCATGCTGTTCTTGCGTTGCGGTCCGTACAGATCGGGCGGCAGCGGCAACGAGGGCGTCGCTTGCAAGCGCAATGGCGAGACCAGCAACTGGTCCATGCCGACCGACTCGTCGGCCAGTTGGTGCACGAACGAGGAGTTGGCGCCGTTTTCCAGCAGCCGGCGCACCAGGTACGCCAAC
Organism: Ramlibacter sp.; assembly: GCA_028292245.1. GTDB lineage: Bacteria > Pseudomonadota > Gammaproteobacteria > Burkholderiales > Burkholderiaceae_C > Ramlibacter. The sequence continues at coordinate 4,822 of JAQGMS010000194.1, read as the reverse complement.
AGGTCGCGATGCTGGCCCACCGGCGCATACACGCGGCAGGCGATCAGCGGGTTCTTCAGCACCTCGCGGTAGACGCCCTCGCCCATGCCGTGCAGCCGCTGCAATTCGAATTTTGTCCCGCTGCGTGCCGCCATCTGCAGGATCGCGGCGATGGTGCCGGCGTTGTGGGTGGCGAACTGCGGGTAGATAACGTCCTGGGCATCGAGCAACGCGCGCGCGCAGGCGAGGTAGGAGACGTCGGTGTGATGCTTGTGGGTGAACACTGGGTAATGCGGCAGGCCCATCTCCTGGGCGCGCTTGATCTCCGCATCCCAGTAGGCGCCCTTGACCAGCCGGCACATGAAGCGCAGGCCGTAACGGCGCGCGATCGCGGCGACGTGTTCGACCAGTTCCAGCGCGCGCGTCTGATAGGACTGCAGGGCCAGTCCGAAGCCCTGCCACGCGGGGTGCTGGCGCGCGACTTGCGCGGCCAGCGCCTCGAACACATCGAGCGAGAGTTCGAGCCGGTCCACTTCCTCGGCGTCGATGGTGAGGTTGATGTTGGCGCGCGCGGCCTGCTCGCACAGCTCCCAGACACGCGGCACCAGTTCCGCCATCACGCGCTCGCGCTGCGCGTCCTCGTAGCGCGGGTGCAGGGCGCTGAGCTTGATGGAGATGCCGTCGTTGCGCTCGACCGGGCCGCCGCGGGTCGCGCGTTCGGCGATCGACCGGATCGCATCGCGGTAGCTGGCGAGATAGCGCAGGGCATCGGCATTCGTGCGCGCGCCTTCGCCGAGCATGTCGTAGGAGAACCTGAGCCCTTCGCTCCTGCGCCGCGCCGCATCGGCCTCGCGCATCGCTTCGCCGATGTCCTGGCCCAGTACGAACTGGCGGCCCAGCAACTGCACCGCGCGCAGCGTCGCAGCAACGACCGTCTTGGCACCCAACTTGCCGAACAGGCCCGACTCTTGCCGGGCATCGGGCAGGAATTTCTTCGACATGGAAATGGCGGCGCTCGACAGCCGCGCCAGCGCGCCATCGGCCGAGCCCTCGAAGTCCGCGCGTCCGAGCTGGTCGGCCGTCAGCGCGATCGCGGTTTCCGCATCGGGCACCCGCAGCAGTGCTTCGGCCAGTCGCATCAGCGCCAGGCCTTCGGCGCTGGAGATCGGGTATTCCTTCAGCAGGCTCTCCATCGCCCAGAACGGCGGCGGGTTCTTGCGCACGGCCTGCACCCAGGGCTGCGCGGCCCGGGCGGCGGCGGCCCAGTCCAGCGCGTTGTTCAGCGATTGCAGGCGGTGGGCGACGACGTCGGCCTCGGGCCGGTAGGGAAACGGGAGGCGTTGGGAAGCACTTGGAGTCGGCATGATGAAGGCTTTCGGGCAATGCCCTGATCGTGGCTGGCTTTCTGGTGAATTTCACGCTAAATTCCAGCAATTGACCGCATAAATCACTAGCAATGACCGAGCATCTAGCCGATATCGACCGGATCGACCTGAAAATCCTGAACGTCCTGCAGCAGGACGGGCGCATCTCCAACCTCAAGCTGGCCGAAGCCGTGGCGCTGTCGCCCACGGCGGTGCTGGCGCGGGTGCAGCGGCTGACCCGCGACGGCTACATCCTGGGCTACGAGGCGCGGCTGGATCCGCTCAAACTGGGCGCGGCGATGATGGTCTTCGTCGAGGTGCTGCTCGATCGCACCACGCCCAATGTCTTCGAGGCCTTCAAGGCGGCGGTGCAGGTGCATGACGAAATCGCGGAATGCCACATGGTGGCCGGCGGCTTCGACTACCTGCTCAAGACGCGCATGGCGGATATGCAGGCGTATCGCCGCTTCGCCGGCACCGTGCTGTGGCAACTGCCGGGTGTGCGCGAGACCCGCACCTACGCGGTGATGGAAGAGGTCAAGAGCACGACGCGGTTGGCGTTGGGTGTTTGATCGCCCTATATTCGCTCCCCATGACCTACCTTCTCGCACTCGACCAGGGGACTTCCAGCTCGCGCAGCATCGTGTTCGATCCCGCGGGCAAGATCGTCGCCCTGGTCCAGCAGGAATTGCCGCAAATCTATCCGCAGCCCGGATGGGTCGAGCACGACGCCCTGGAAATCTGGCGCGGCCAGCTGGCCACGGCGCGCGAGGCGATGGCCAAGGCCGGGCTGAAGGCCTCGGACATCGGCGCGCTGGGCATCACCAACCAGCGCGAGACCACGGTGATCTGGAACCGCAAGACCGGCCGGCCCATCCATCACGCCATCGTCTGGCAGGACCGGCGCGGCGAGCCGGTCTGCGCCCAGCTGCGCGAACAGGGCCATGCCGCGCTGATCCAGTCGCGCACCGGCCTCTTGATCGACTCGTACTTCTCCGCCACCAAGATCAAGTGGCTGCTGGACAACGTGGCCGGCGCGCGCGACCAGGCGCGGCGCGGCGAACTGGCGTTCGGGACCATCGACAGCTGGCTGCTCTGGCAATTGACCGAGGGCGCGCTGCACGCGACCGACGTCACCAACGCCTCGCGCACCATGCTGTTCGACGTCCACAAGAACCAGTGGGATGCGCAGTTGCTGGCGCTTCTGGACATCCCCGCCGAGCTGATGCCCCAGGTGCTGCCGTCCAGCGCGCGCTACGGCGAAACCCGGCCGTCGCTGCTGGGCGGCGCCATCATGATCGGCGGCGTGGCGGGTGACCAGCAAAGCGCGCTGTTCGGCCAGGCTTGCTTCAAGGAAGGCATGGCCAAGAACACCTACGGCACCGGCTGCTTCATGTTGATGCACACCGGCGAAAAATTCCAGACGTCGTCCAACGGGCTGTTGACCACCAGCGCCGCGCAGGTGACGCAGCGCACCGAGTTCGCGACCGAGGGCAGCGTCTTCGTCGGCGGCGCCGTCGTGCAGTGGCTGCGCGACGGCCTGCACGCGATCAAGGGCAGCGGCGAGGTGCAGGCCCTGGCCGAAAGCGTGCCCGACGCCGGCGGCGTGATGATGGTGCCGGCCTTCACCGGCCTGGGCGCGCCGTACTGGAAGCCGGATGCGCGCGGCACGATCACCGGACTCACACGGGGTACCACTGTCGCGCACATCGCGCGCGCTGCGTTGGAGAGCATCGCTTACCAGAGCAGCGCCCTGCTGCAAGCCATGAGCCGGGATGCCGTGGCGGCCGGCGCCGCGCCGGTGAGCGAGTTGCGGGTGGACGGCGGCGCCTGCGTCAACGACCTGCTGATGCAGTTCCAGGCCGACCTGCTCGGCATCCCGGTGGTGCGGCCGGCCGTCACCGAAACGACGGCCCTGGGCGCCGCCTATCTTGCGGGGCTGGCGTGCGGCGTCTACAAGAGCACAGAAGAACTATCGGGCATGTGGAAGGCCGACCGGCGCTTCCTGCCCACCCTCGCCAGCAGCCGCGCGGCCGAACTGATGGCGGGCTGGGAGCATGCGGTGCGGCAGGCCACTTTGGCTTGAGGTTTGGGCGTGCCGAGGTCTTTTTGAACGCAGAGGGCGCAGAGATTACGCAGAGGGCGCAGAGGAATTCAAAAGACAAGAGAAGGTTTTGGTCTTCTCTGCCTTCTCTGCGAATCCTTTGCGCCCTCTGCGTTCAAAAAGCCGCACGAGCGCCAGCCGCTTTGGCAGAATCAGCCTTTTCCGCCTAGGGGACCGCATGAAACCGCACTACCTCGTTGCCGTCGCGCTGGCGACCTTTGCCGCCACCGGCTGGGCCCAAAGCCTCAAGCCCGGCCTGTGGGAAATCACCAACAAGATGCAGACCGGAAGCGGCCAGATGGAACAGCAGATGGCGCAGGCGCAAGCCCAGATGGCCAACATGCCGCCGGACCAACGCAAGATGGTCGAGGAGATGATGGCCAAGCAGGGCGTGAAGATGGGCAGCGGCGGGCCGGGCGGCGGCATGAGCGTGAAAGTCTGCATGACCCGGGAGATGGTCGAGCGCAACGAGATGCCGGCGCAGCAGCGCGGCGACTGCCAGACCACCCAGCAGTCGCGCAGCGGCAACACCATGAAGATGGCTTTCAGCTGCACCAATCCCCCCTCCAGCGGCGAAGGCCAGGTCACTTTCACCAGCTCCGAGGCCTACAGCATGAAGATGGCCGTCAACACCACCGTGCAGGGCAAGCCCGAAAAGATCAACATGGACGGCGCGGGCAAGTGGCTCGGCGCCGACTGCGGCACGGTCAAGCCGGTCACGCCGCCGAAGAAGTGACGGGCCTGCCGCCGAAGATCGCGGTCCCCACCCGAACCATCGTGCTGCCGGCCGCGATCGCCGCCTCCAGGTCGGCTGTCATGCCCATCGACAGCGTGTCCAGCGCGAGCCCGGCACCGCGCAGTTCGTCGAACAGCGCCCTGGCGCGCAAGTGAAGCGCCTTTTGCGCCGCGAAGTCGGCGGCAGGCTCGGGGATGGTCATCAGGCCGCGCAAGGCAATCCTTGGCAATTGCGCCAGTTCCCGCGCCAGGGGCAGCACCTCGTGCGGCGGCACGCCTGCCTTGCTGGCGCCGCCGTCGATGTTGACCTGGATGCACACCTGCAAGGGCGCCATTCCTTCGGGCCGCTGCTCGGACAGGCGCTGGCCGATCTTCAGCCGGTCCACCGTGTGCGCCCAATGGAATTGGCCGGCCACCAGCCGTGTCTTGTTGCTCTGGATCGGGCCGATGCAATGCCACTGCAGGGGCAGGTCCTGTAACAGCCCCATCTTCTCCACCGCTTCCTGGATGTAGTTCTCGCCGAACGCGCGTTGCCCGGCCGAAAACGCCTGGCGCACCGCATCGGGGGCGAAGGTTTTGGACACCGCCAGCAGCGTGACTTCGTTCACATCGCGCCCGGCGCCAGCGCAGGCCCGGGCGA
>JAQGMS010000189.1 GCA_028292245.1 Ramlibacter sp. | reverse complement strand
GGTATGCCGGCGTCCCGCAATTCGCGTTCCAAGGGCACCAGGGCGTTGCCGATGTCCCGCAATTCGTCGTAGTACCGGAACCGCTGCCGCCGGTCGGTCTCAGCCGCGAGCTTGGCCCGCAAGGCATCAGCCTGGCCACGCAATTGTGCCGCTTCACCCTCCACTTCGATCGCCCGCTCCTGGCTGATCGCCACAGGGGGCCGGGGCGGCTTGCCAACATTGTCCAACCAGGAACCGGACATGGCGCAGCCAGCCACCAGGAGCGGTACAAGGAAAACGAACTTCATGGACGGCGCTCCTTGAAAGAAGAAATGGTGCCGATTGTCGGATTCGAACTGACGACCTACCGCTTACAAGGCGGTTGCTCTACCCCTGAGCTAAATCGGCTGATGAACAATTCTAGACGCGCGTTTCGCGCGGCAGGTCACTTGACGCGCTTGAGCGCGGGTCGGGGACCGGTGGGGGGCCGGGGCGGCTCGCCTTCGGGGCCGCCCTCGGTGGGCGGCTCGGGGCCAAGCAGCTGCACCACCTTTGCATCTTCGTCGCTGCCCGTGCCGGCAGCAGGTACGCTGGTGAGTGGCGAAGATTTAGGCAGGTCCTCACCGCCGGTGGTGGCCACCGGCACGGGGAACGCCATGCCCTGCCCATTCTCGCGGGCGTAGATGGCGATCACCCGGTTGACCGGCACCATGATCTCGCGTGCCGAACCCGCGAAACGGGCCTTGAACTCGATGAAGTCGTTGCCGAGCTTGAGCGAACTGGTCGCGTCGAAACTGATGTTCAGGACGATCTCGCCGTTCTTCACGTATTCGCGCGGCACCTGCACGCTATCGTCCACCAGCACAGCGACATAGGGCGTGAGGCCATTGTCGGTGCACCAGTCGTAAAGCGCCCGTATCAGGTACGGGCGGGTGGACGTCGATTCGAGCGCGTTCATCGGAAAACCGCGGGCGAGTGCCTTACTTGCGCATGACCTTTTCGGACGGCGTCAGCGCTTCGATGTAGGCCGGGCGCGAGAAGATGCGCTCGGCGTACTTGAGCAGCGGCGCCGCGTTCTTGGAAAGTTCGATGCCATAGTAATCCAGGCGCCACAGCAGCGGGGCGATGGCCACGTCGAGCATCGAGAAATTGTCGCCGAGCATGTACTTGTTCTTCAGGAACACCGGGGCGAGCTGGGTCAGGCGGTCGCGGATGTGCGAGCGCGCCTTTTCCAGCGCCTTCTCGTTGCTCTTGGCCGCGCGCGACTCGAGCGTGCTGACGTGGACGAACAGTTCCTTCTCGAAGTTGAGCAGGAACAGCCGCACGCGTGCGCGATCTACGGGATCGCCCGGCATCAGCTGCGGATGCGGAAAGCGCTCGTCGATGTACTCGTTGATGATGTTCGACTCGTACAGGATGAGGTCGCGCTCGACCAGGATCGGCACCTGCCCGTACGGGTTCATGACGTTGATGTCTTCCGGCTTGTTGTACAGGTCGACGTCGCGGATCTCGAAATCCATGCCTTTTTCGAACAGCACGAAACGGCAGCGGTGGGAGAAGGGACAGGTGGTGCCCGAATACAAGACCATCATGATGGAAGGCTCCTAAACAAAAGTGAAAACACGGTCCGGCGCGAGCCAGACCGTGTCCGCAAGAGGACGCACACCCGGCACGGCCGGGCCGCGTGTTCCCCTTAGATATTTTTCCAGAACGACGCGTTCAGGCGCCACGCGATCACGGTGAACACGCCCAGGAACAGCAGCACCCAGACGCCGACGCGTACGCGCGAATTTTGCGCCGGCTCGGACATCCATTGGAGGTAGCCGACCAAATCCCCTACGGCTTCGTCGTACTGCAGCGGCGTCATCGCGCCAGGGCTGAGCTGCTTCCAGCCCTTGAAGACCTTGACATCGTGGCCGTGTTCCTGGTGCGTGTCGAACTGCGGCTCGCGATCGCCCTGCAGTTCCCACAGGACGTGGGGCATGGCGACGTTGGGGAAGGCCAGGTTGTTCCAGCCGGTCGCCTTGGTCGGGTCGCGGTAGAAGGTGCGCATGTAGGTGTACAGGTAGTCGGCGCCGGTGCCGTAGTGGCCCGAGCGCGAACGCGCGATCAGTGTCAGGTCGGGCGGATTTCCGCCGAACCAATCCTTGGCCTGCTTCGGATCGATAGCGGCCTTCATGGTTTCGCCGACCTTGTCGGTCGCGAACAGCAGGTTGCTCTTGATCTGCTGTTCGGACAGGCCGATGTCGCCCAACCGGTTGTAGCGCATGTAAGCCGCTGAATGGCAGCTGAGGCAGTAGTTGACGAACAGCTTGGCGCCGTTCTGCAACGCGGGCAGGTCGTTCAGGTTGTTCGGGGCCTTGTCCCAGGCCAGGCCTTCGCCGCCCGAAGCCTGCGCGCCGGTGGCGATGCCGAAGGCCGCGGTCAGGGTGAGGATGAGTTTTTTCATGTCTTGCGGTCTCCCACTTTCAATGCGCGGCGAAGGTGATGCGCTCGGGCACGGGCTTGAATTCGCCCAGCCGGCTCCACCACGGCATCAGCAGGAAGAAACCGAAATAGAACAGCGTCCCCACCTGCGAGATGCGCTCGCCCGTCGGGGACGGCGGCTGCGTGCCAAGGTAGGCGAGCACGATGAAGTCGACGACGAAGATGCCGTAGACCCACTTGTGCCAGCCCGGCCGGTAGCGGATCGACTTGACCGGGCTCTTGTCCAGCCACGGCAGGAAGAACAGGATGATCACAGCGCCGCCCATCACGACCACGCCCCAGAACTTGGCGTCGATGCCCTGCAACAGGTCGATGCCGGTGAACCCGAAGGCGTTGAACATCCACAGGAACGCCACCATGACCACCAGCAGCAACCCCTTGACCAGCGACGATGCGCGCGTCTTGAGCAGCACGAACGCGATGGACAGCACGAGGATCGCGGACAACGCGTACATCATCTCGGTCGTGATGGCGCGAAGCATCGAGTAGTACGGCGTGAAGTACCAGACCGGCGCGATGTGGGCGGGAGTCTTCAGCGGATCGGCGGGGATGAAGTTGTTGTACTCCAGGAAGTAGCCGCCGACTTCAGGCGCGAAGAAGATGATCGCGGAGAAGACCATCAGGAACACGGCCACGCCGAAGATGTCGTGCACCGTGTAGAACGGATGGAAGGGGATGCCGTCGACCGGCTTGCCGTTCGCGTCCTTCGGTCCGGCCTTGATCTCGACACCGTCCGGGTTGTTGGAGCCGACGTCGTGCAGCGCCAGGATGTGCGCGGCGACCAGGCCGAGCAGCACCAGCGGAACGGCGATCACGTGGAAGCTGAAGAAGCGGTTCAGCGTCGCGTCGCTCACCACGTAGTCGCCGCGGATCAGCAGCGCGAGGTCGGGGCCGATGAACGGAATCGCGGAGAACAGGTTCACGATCACCTGGGCGCCCCAATAGGACATCTGCCCCCACGGCAGCAGGTAGCCCATGAAGGCCTCGGCCATCAGGACCAGGAAGATCGCGCAGCCGAAGACCCAGACCAGCTCGCGCGGCTTGCGGTAACTGCCGTAGATCAGGCCGCGGTACATGTGCAGGTACACGACGATGAAGAATGCGGACGCGCCGGTGGAATGCATGTAGCGGATCAGCCAGCCCCAGGGCACGTCGCGCATGATGTATTCGACCGAGCCGAACGCCAGCGCAGCATCCGGCTTGTAGTGCATCGTGAGGAAGATGCCGGTGACGATCTGGATCACCAGCACCAGCATCGCCAGCGAGCCGAAGAAGTACCAGAAGTTGAAGTTCTTCGGCGCGTAGTACTCGGACATGTGGTCGCGGTACCCGGCAAACGCCGTTGGGAAACGGTTCTCGAACCAGTTGGTGAGCTTCTGGGTCGCCGTGGCGTTGGGAGAAATTTCCTTGAATTCAGCCATGTTTCCGGTCCTCAAGCCTTGGAGTTCTTGTCTTCACCGATCAGCAGCCGGTTGTCCGAGAGATACATGTGCGGCGGCACTTCCAGGTTGTCCGGGGCCGGCTTGTTCTTGAACACGCGGCCCGCCATGTCGAAAGTCGAGCCGTGGCAGGGGCACAGGAATCCACCTTGCCAATCATCGGGCAGCGAAGCCTGAGGACCGGCCTGGAACCTCTCCGACGGCGAGCAGCCAAGGTGCGTGCAAATGCCCACCACCACCAGCACTTCCGGCTTGATCGAGCGGGCCTCGTTGCGCGCGTAGGAAGGCGTCAGTTCATCGGGCTTTCTCTTGGATGCCGGATCGGCCAGCGAGCCATCGAGCTTGGGCAGCACGGCGACCTGTTCGGGCGTGCGCCGCACGACCCACACCGGCTTGCCGCGCCACTCCACCGTCATCTTTTCGCCCGGCTTGAGGGCCGATATGTCGACCTCCACCGGAGCGCCCGCGGCCTTGGCCTTTTCGGAGGGCTGGAAGCTGCTGACGAAGGGCACGGCAGTAAAACCGGCGCCCACAGCGCCGGCACAACCGGACGCGATCAGCCACGTCCGTTTGCTGGCGTCCACTGGGGTGTCACTCATGGGGGTCCTCAAGAATGTCGCTTGATTAGGGTCAACCCGCGATTGTAGCTGACCACATTTCACGATTTCAATGCCTTGCAACAGCGTGCGGCCCACGGCTTTGCACCCATACTCGGCCCCGTCAACACTGGAGCATCAAGATGGGCATGCTGAGCGAGTTCAAGGAGTTCGCCGTCAAGGGCAGCGTGGTCGACCTCGCGGTTGGCGTGATCATCGGCGCAGCGTTTGGCAAGATCGTCGATTCGATGGTGGCCGATCTGATCATGCCGATCGTCTCCTCGCTGTTCGGCAAGCTGGATTTCTCCAACCTGTTCCTGGTGCTGGGCCAAGTGCCGCCGGGCACCGCATCGACGCTAGACGCGCTGAAGAAGGCCGGAGTCCCGGTCCTGGCCTACGGCAGCTTCATCACCGTTGCCGTGAATTTCGTGGTGCTGGCGTTCATCGTTTTCCTGATGGTCCGGCAAATCAACCGGCTCAGGCGCGAAACACCGGCGCCGGCGCCGGCGGCACCCGCCGAGGACGTCGTGCTGCTGCGCGAGATCCGCGACAGCCTGCGCAGCCCGAAAGCCTAGCTGCCGCTCATCCGCCGCGCGGTGCGGATGGCCTCGATCAAGCTGGACGCATCGGCCCGGCCCTTACCCGCGATGTCGAATGCCGTTCCATGGTCGGGGCTGGTGCGCACCAGGGGCAGGCCGAGTGTGACGTTGACACCCTTGTCGATGCCCAGGTATTTCACCGGGATCAGTCCCTGGTCGTGATACATCGCCACCACCACGTCGAATTCGCCGGGTTGCGAGCCGCTGGCGCGCGCGCGCATGAAGACCGTGTCGGGCGCGAACGGGCCGTGCACATCGAGCCCCTCTCCGCGCGCCAACTCGACGGCGGGAATGATCAGTTCCAGTTCTTCGCGTCCGAACAACCCGCCTTCACCGGCGTGCGGATTGAGCCCCGCCACGCCGATGCGCGGCGCGCGGCCCAGCACTGGCAGCAAGGCTTGGTGCGTGATGCGCAAGGTTTGCAGCACGCTGTCGGTGGTCACGGCATCGATCGCATCGCGCAAGGCCATGTGGATGCTGACCAGCACCGTGCGCAATTCGTCGCTGGCGAGCATCATGCGCACCGGCACCTGCGACACCGGCCGGCCAAGGAACGCCGCAGCCTCGGCCTGCAGCAACTCGGTATGGCCGGGAAACTTCACGCCGGCCGCCGCCAGCGCCTCCTTGTGCAGCGGCGCGGTGACCAGGGCCGCGATTTCGCCGCGCAGTGCCGCCCGCGCCGCCCAAGTCACGCAATCCGCCGCAATGCGCCCTGCCGCGGCGCTGACCTGCCCGAGCGGCGGCAAAGGTTGCTTCGGCACCGCCTGCAGCAGCGGGATGCAGCGCGGCGGCACACCCGCTGCCTCGCGGGACGAATCGATCAGCGCAACCGGCAAGCCCAACTGGCCTTGGGCGATGGCTTGCGCGCCGCGGCGCAGGCAGCCAGCGTCACCGACCACGAAGCATCCGCGCGTGAGGTCGGGCGCATCCCGGAAGGCGGCGGCAATGATTTCCGGACCGATGCCGGCGGGATCGCCGAGCGTGATGGCGAGGGGGTGGGGATGAAGCACGTGGAATAGTAATTTATGATTAGGTGCGGAAAAACGAGCGGTCGGGTGATCTTAGGCCGGGCGCTGGGCTTTCGCCCCGTAAGGGTCGGCCCGCATGTTGATCTGGTTCGCGCGTTGCGATAATCATTTCGTTTTCAGAAAGACAGGGGCGTTCATGGGTGCGCAGGAGTTGGTAGTCTGGAGCATGGCACTGGGCGCCATCGCAGCGGTAGCCCTGGCCCGGATGGCCGACATGTTCATGCGGCCAAGCATGGCCCAAACCCAGGGCGTCGCCTTTCACGGCACCGTGTTCCTGCTGGTGCTCATTCTCAGTGGCGTCGGCACCGAAATGTGGCCGTTGTTGGACGGGCTGCGGTTGCACTATGCGCAAGTGCTGGCGGGTCCCGTTTGTGTCGGCTTGTCCAATTTCTGGATTCGCGGCTGGTTGGACGCTGCCCAACGCGATCGCATCACGTCCTGGGTGCTGCGCCTCGCCGCCCTGCTGCTGCCGCTGGTCGGCCTGGCCTGCCTGGCCCTGCCGCCTTCCCAGCAGGTACCGGCAGCGGCAGCGGCGTCGTTGGTGGGCAGCATCCTGACCCTGTGGTTGATCGTGCGCGCCTGGCTGATGGGAGACCGCCTGGCCCCGGTGATGGCCGCGGGCTGCCTCCTGACCCTGCCGGCCATCGCCGGCATGCATGCGATCGCCATGAAGGTGCCGATGGGCCTGGCGATGCATGTGGCGCTGGCGCTCTGCGCCGCCGCGAGCAACGGCCTCACGGGCCTGGCGCTGTGGCACCGCGATCGGCACCAGCGGGACACGCGCCAAGAAGACGGCGCGGTGTCGCAATTCGACCCCGTGACCAAGCTCTACAGCGGCGCCAGCTTGGTGAAGAAGATGGTCAAGGCGCAGCGCCGGCGGCGCCGCACGCGGCGCGACGGCGCGGTGCTGGCGATCATGGTTTTCGACATCGAGCGCATCGCGGCCCAGGCAGGCACGGCGGGTGTCAACGAGATGTTCATCTGCATCGCCGGCAGAACCCAGCAGCAGGTCGGCGTTGTGAACCCGGTCGGGCGGTATTACGACCGCTGCTTCGTCTCGCTGGTCGAAACCATCCACTCCCCGGCATGGCTGCGCACGTTGGGATTGCGCGTCGCAAGCAGCCTGCGCCGGCCGATGGAAGTAATGAGCGCCACGGGCGAGCGCGTCGAGATCAGGGCCGATATCGGCGTGGGCGTGGTCCATCTGTCAAGTGGGCCCGCCGCGGTCGAGGACATCCTGCACGATGCGCAGCGCATGGCCGAGGCGGCACGCGGAATGCGCTCGCGCGCGGCGATCCTGGATTCTTCCACTGGCGAAGTGGTGCCGGTCGAGCAGGCCAACCTGGGGCCGCGCCGGCGCAGCCAAGCCCACCTGGTTCCGCACGTGCATTGACGGCGGCCGCCCCCCTTCGCGCAGCGCTCACGTCTACACTTGCGAGAAACAACTTTCGGGTTCGCCCGAGCCGAACATGCGTCGCTTCTGGCTGCTCTTTTCACAGGCCGTCACGGTCTTGTTGGCCGCGTACTTCGTGCTGGCGACGCTCAAGCCGGGCTGGCTCGCCCGCAGCGACAGGATGACGGTCAGCACCGGTGTGCCGCTGGTCGAAGCCCCGGCCGGCGCATCGGGCGGGGCACCGCCGGGCAGCTTCCGGATAGCGGCCCAGCGTGCATCGGCCGCCGTGGTCAGCATCAACACAAGCAAGGCGCCTGACCGCCATCCGCATGCCAACGATCCCTGGTTCCGATTCTTCTTTGGCGAGCAGGGGAGCGCGCCGCAGGCCGGCCTGGGCAGCGGCGTCATCATCAGCCCGGACGGCTACCTGCTGACCAACAATCACGTAATCGAGGGCGCGGACGAGATCGAGGTTGTGCTCAACGACAGCCGTCGCAGCAGCGCAAAGGTGGTCGGAACGGACCCCGACACCGATCTCGCCATCCTGAAAATCTCGCTGGACCGGCTGCCGGTGATCACGCTGGGCAACTCCGACGGGCTGCAAGTGGGCGACCAGGTGCTGGCCATCGGCAACCCTTTCGGGGTCGGGCAAACCGTCACCAGTGGCATCGTCAGTGCGTTGGGGCGCAACCAGCTGGGCATCAACACCTTCGAAAATTTCATCCAGACCGACGCCGCCATCAACCCCGGCAACTCGGGCGGCGCGCTGGTGGATGGTTACGGCCAGCTGATGGGAATCAACACGGCAATCTATTCGCGCTCGGGTGGCAGCATGGGCATCGGCTTCGCCATCCCGGTGTCCACCGCCAAGCTGGTGCTGGAGGGCATCGTCAAGGATGGCGTGGTGCGGCGCGGCTGGATCGGTGTCGAACCGGCCGATCTTTCGGCCGAACTCATGGAAACATTCGGCGTCAAGGCCAAGCGCGGGGTGCTGATTACCGGTGTGCTGCAAAACGGTCCCGCCGCTCAGGCGGGAATCCGGCCCGGCGACGTGATCGTGGAGGTCGCGGGCAAGCAGATCGCCAAGGTTTCGGAGCTGCTTTCCGGAGTGGCGGCCCTCAAGCCCGGGACGCAGTCCCGGTTTCGGGTGCTGCGCCACGACGACGCGCTCGAGCTGAACGTCACGCCGGGCCTGCGCCCCAAACCGCCCAAGCTCCCGCAGCAGCGCTGAGCCAGCGCTACCGTCCGGAGGACAGGCCCACTTCGACTGCGTTCGTGCCGGTGCAGCTGAGGCTGGCGCTCTGGGTCGCGGACGCGTAACCCGGCGCCGTCACGAGCACCGAAGCTGCGCCTTCTGTCGCGCCGCTGAAGCCGGCCACTCCGGTGGCGCCGGTGACCAGGCTGCGCGAGCCAATCGTCACGGTCGCCCCGGGGATGCGAGCCGTAGTGCCGGTCGCTGTGTTGTAGACAATGACGTTGACAGCTGCGCAGTTGCTCGCACCGACGCCCGCGGACTGCGAGATGACCTCCGGCACGAGGTGCAGCGTCAGCGGATCGAGCCTGAATACGACGTTGTAGCCCACCTCCTGGCCGCCCTGGGTGACGCGGACGTTCTCGACCAGCAGGTTGTTCTGTCCCGACCCGGCCAGGCGGGAGCTTCCGAAGTCGACGGAGAAAGGCTGCTGCGCAGCAGCCCGGGCGCTGCGCAGTGCCGCGCCGTTCGGGACGCTTTCAATGTTCGACTCCGACGCAACATTGCTGATGGTGTTCAACGTGGCAACGCTGGTGGAGCCGGTGCTCGGCACCGTGAGTTCGAACACGGACCACAGGTTGTTGCCGGCCCAGCCAGAGGCCGGTGGGAAGAAATATTGGGTGCTGCCGTCGCCCTGTTCCAGCCGCACGATGGCTCCGGAAGTACCGATATTGCCGGTACCGTAATAGTGATGCACGGAGTAGCGGTACGCGCCCGGCACAACCGCCGCGCCGGTGCTGCCGGTACGGGGGCAAGTCACCGTTTCCGGCCCGTAGGAAAGCGTGTCGTCCACGTCCAGGCCGCAGGTGCCGGCATCCCGGTTGGCGTAGTACACATGGAAACGGGACGTCGAGCCGGCCTCGGGCCCGGTGAGGTGCGAGTCCAGGTCGGCCGGGTCGCGCCCCCACGTCAGAACCACCCGGAATTCGCCCGGAGCCAAGCCGCCCGCTGTTCCGGCGCCTGGGGACAATGCAACGGCAAGTTCGTTGGGAGCGTCGCACGAGAGCTGGGCCGCTTGCGTGATCGTGCCAAAGCCATTCGCCGAAATGGTGAGCAGGCTCTGGCCCGGAGGCAAGCCAGTGACCGAGGCCACACCGGTCGCGTCGGTCTGCGCGGTGCGCGACTGGATGGCGATGGTGGCGCCGGCGATCGGGGCCGCACTTCCTTGTAGCGAACTGACGACCTGCACGCTCAGGTTGGCGCAACCGCCACCCGTGCCTCCACCCGTCCCTCCCGAGCCGCTGACCAACGTGTAGGTTTCCGGCGCCAAGTGCAGCGTAGCCGGGTCGAACCGGTAAGTGACGTTGTAGATCGACTCCGCGGAACTCCAGCCGAAGCGGCCGGCGCCGAATGAAACCACCCTGCGAAAGGTCACCCGCATGTTCTCTAAAACGACCTTGTCGGTCGTGCCCGGCGTCCCCGCCCCGTGGGCCGTGGACAGTCCGATGAGGCCGTTCTGCAACTCGGGGGCTTGGGCTCGCGCCCCGGCGCACGCCACGCCAAGAGTCAAAAGGGTCAAGCGCCAAAGCACAGCGGCCAAAGCACAGCGGCCAAAGCACAGCGGCCAAAGATTTGCTCATGCCGTTCCTCCTCATCTCGTCAGCCAATGTTTTTTTAAAGCAGGAACCCCGCACCAGCCGTCACAGAGAACCTTTGACTTATCTTATCAGGGCGGCACGTCAGGAATCCTGCGCCTTGGCGACGCTCTCGGCGTCCGGTGCCTTGGTGTGCTTGATGAACAGCTGCGCCGCCCAGATGCCCGCTTCATAGAGCAGGCACATCGGTATGGCCAGCGCCAGCTGGGACACGACGTCGGGTGGCGTAATGACGGCGGCAATGATGAACGCCACCACGATGAAGTAGGGCCTGAACTCCTTGAGCTTCTGGATGCTGACGAAACCCATGCGCGCCAGCACCACCACCACGATCGGCACCTCGAAAGCCAGGCCGAAGGCCAGGAACATGGTCAGCACGAAGCTCAGGTAGGCCTCGATATCCGGCGCCGCGGTGATGCTCTTGGGCGCGAAGCTCTGGATGAACGAAAACACCTGCCCGAAGACGAAGAAATAGCAAAACGCCACACCGATGAAAAAAAGCAGCGTGCTGGAAAAGACCAGAGGCAACACCAGCTTCTTCTCGTGGGAGTACAGGCCGGGCGCAACAAACGCCCAGGTCTGGTACAGCACCACGGGCAGGGCGACCAGGAAAGCCGCCATCAGCAGGATCTTGAGCGGCACCAGGAAAGGCGAGATCACCGACGTCGCAATCAGGGTCGCTCCCTTGGGCAGATGTGCCACCAGCGGCGCGGCCAGGATGTCGTAGAGCGCTCCTGGGCCGGGGTAGAGGAATAGCACCGCCGCCACCACACCCACGGCGATCATGGCCTTGATCAGCCGGTCGCGCAGCTCCACCAGGTGGGCGACGAAAGGCTGCTCGGTACCGGCGAGCTCGTCTTCTTTGTTCGTATCTGGCATTAGTTGAATTTTTGCGGGCGGTAGCGGGCCACCCGGGCCGCGCCGGAGAGCGCCTTGGTGCGGATACCGTTGCGCGCCTTGTACCAGTTGGGGGTGGCGCCCTGCTTGATGCGCCACTTCTTCTTCGGATGCCTGTATTCGGGATAGGACAGCGGCTCGCTCAGCGCGGGCTGCGCAGTGCTGGTCGCCTCGGACCACTCCTTCTCGAACTCGCTTGCGCCGGACCTGATCGTGCTTTCGACATCGCGCGCCGCGGTCTCCACCGTTTCCTTCATCTTCTTGAGCTCTTCCAGCTCCATCGACCGGTTGACCTCGGCCTTGACATCGGCCACATAGCGCTGGGCCTTGCCCAGCAGCGTCCCCACCGTGCGGGCCACACGCGGCAGCTTTTCCGGGCCGATGACGATCAGCGCCACGGCGCCGATCACCAACATCTTTTCTATGCCGAGATCGATCATGCTGGGGACGCCGGCCGCCGCTGGGCGGCGGGGCCTGGGGCGGTCAAGACCTGTTCTTCGCTTCCACGTCGATCGTGGTCTTCTCGGCGCCCGGCTGGGCGGCCGTCACCTGGCTGGCCGGAGGCACGGGGGTTTCCGGCGTGGAACCGTCCCGCACACCGTCCTTGAAACCCTTCACGGCACCACCGAGGTCGGAGCCGATGTTCTTGAGCTTCTTGGTGCCGAAAATCAGCACGATGATCAACAGAACGATCAACCAATGCCAGATTGAAAATGAACCCATGATTTCTCCTATACACAACTGGGATGGATTCTAGTCGCGCAGGGTAAGTTCAGGCCCGTGCAGGGGCCGGCGCTGCTCAGCCTTTGAGCCAGGGACGCGGCCCGCCGAACACGTGGACGTGCAAATGATGCACTTCCTGCCCGCCGTCGGCGCCGGTGTTGATCGCCACCCGGTATCCGCCTTCGGGGTAAGGGCGGCAGCCTTCCTGTAGCGCCAGCTTGGGTGCCAGCGTCATCATGCGGCCCAGCAATGCGGCGTGCTCCGGCCCCACCTGCGCCAGCGATGGCACGTGATCCTTGGGCACCATCAGGAAGTGGACCGGGGCCCATGGATGGATATCGTGGAAGGCGAGGATCTCGTCGTCTTCATAAACCTTGCGCGAAGGAATCTTGCCTTCGACGATCTTGCAGAAGATGCAGCTGGGGTCGGATGCGCTCATGGCAGTGGTGGATGGAGTGGATCAGTACGGAGGCCGGCCGTTGGAAAAACGCAGCCAGCCGCGCAGGCACCGGTACAGGTACCACAACCCGATGATCGTGTACGCGATGGCGCCTGGGAAGAACAGCAGCAGCCACAACGGGCCGGTGACCACCAGCCACAGGATCGTCCACCAGAAAGTGGCGATCATGTAGTTGTGGTGGCTGGCGTAGATGGCGTCGTGCTCGTCGGCGCGCTTGATGTAG
>JAQGMS010000182.1 GCA_028292245.1 Ramlibacter sp. | reverse complement strand
TGCACGACCAGCGTCGGGATGTGGATCCGCGGGCCGACCGCATCGGGCTCGAACTGCGGCATCAGCACGCCCTCGCGCGCTTCGATCCGGCTCTGCATCGCCGCTCGAGTGGTTTCGGACAGGCCGAACACATGGCCGAACAGCCGCGTGTAGTCGCGCGGCGAGGCCGGCGGTGCCAGCAGCACCAGCCGCTCCACCGGCAGGCCGCGGCTGGCCGCGAACGCCGCTGCGTTGGCGGCCGGCGAATGCGCCACCAGCGCGCGCAGGCTGTGGCCTTGCTGCTGCAGCCGGGCCGCCACGTATTCGATGGCGCGCGCGAACTGCGGCAGGTTGCTGACCGATCCGGTGCTGTGTCCGTGCGCCGGCATCTCGAGCAGCACCGGCCGCAGTCCTTGCTGGGCCAAGGCCTGCGCCAGCGGCAGCATCTGGCGCGCGTGGCCGCCCCAGCCGTGCAGCAACAGCACGATGGGGCCGTGCGGCGCGATCGGCTGGGTGTACACGGTGACGCAGGCATCCTCGAACGGCCAGCGCTCGAGCTTCCAGCTGGCGTCCCATTGCGTGCGGCGGGCCAGCCAGCGCGGCGGCAACGGCGTGCCGAACAGGCGGTAGGCGGCGCGCACGGCCAGCGCCGGCCACAGGCGCTGCGAAGTGCCGAGCGCCAGCCGGAACAGGCGGATCCCGGGGCTGGCCTGGTAGAAGGCCGACGTGGCCTCGAGTGCGGTGCGGGTCATGGCGCTTTCCTTCAATAGAAAATCATGTCTTCGTTGCTGCGCGGCAGCTCGCGCAGCGATTCCACGGCGGCGCGCACGGCGCGCCAGCCGCCATAAGCGGCGGCGATGATCAAGACGGTGAACATGGCAATTTCCTTTCTCCGCACAGTCGTGCGAAATATCGGCGAAGTTCGAGGCGTGACAAGCGTGTCTCCTGGCATCTAGTTCTTGTAGGTGGACAGCAGGCGCAGCCAGGTGGACTGGGCCCGCTCTGCGGCGCGCGCATCACGCAGGAAACGCGCGTCGTGGATCAACCCGAGCGCCAGCGCGTTGATCTCGCTGACCAGTTGGTCGGCGTCGGTGTCGGCCCGCAGATGCCCGGCTTCGATTGCCTGCAGCACGGTGCGCCGCAAGGCCGAGCGCCAGCGGGACACCTCGCCGTACAGCATGTCGCGCAGCGGCCCCTCGCGGTCATCGAACTCGAAGGCGCCGGCACTGAAGATGCAGCCGCTTCGGGCCTCCACATCCCGCATCCGCACGATCCAGCGCTGCACGATTTCATTCAGGCGCGGCAGGCCCTTGGGCAATTGCATCGCCGGCACGAACACATCCGCCAGGAAGCGCCGGCCGAATTCCTCGAGCACGGCTTTTTGCAGGGCTTCGCGTGAACCCACGCGCGAGAACACACCGCTCTTGGACAAGCCGATGCGATCGGCCACGGCCTGCAGGCTGATCGCCTCCAGCCCTTGCTCGGACGCCAGGTCCACCCCGGCGCCGACGATCGCGGCGCGAGTGAGTTCGCTTTTCTGGGTCTTGGCGTCCATGGGCGTAATATTAGCACGCTCGTGCGAAAAAGCAAGTCAGCTTATTTGCGCAGCGCCTGCAGGGCGGCTTTCACCTCGGCGAGCACCGGCTCCCAATCGCCGGCGCGCGCTTGGCGAAACAACCGGGCGCCGGGATACCAGGGAGTGGTTCCGCTGTCCGCCGACCAGCGGAAGTCGGCCGTGAAAGGCACCACAAACCAGGTTGGCGTGCCCAGTGCCGCAGCCAGGTGGGTGATACCCGTGTCGGCCCCGATCACCAGGTCCAGCGCGGCGATCTGCGCCGCCGTGTGGACGAATTCGGCGCGGTCGAAGCGGGCGATCGGTGGATCGCCGTCCATCCAGGGTTCATCGGTCGCATGAATGTCCTTCTGCAAGCACCAATAGCGCGGCCCATCCGGTAGCGCGGCGCGGAACAGCGGCAGCGCGAACGAACGCCGGTGGTCTCCCGCATAGCTGGGATTGCCCGACCAGATGAGACCCACATTGAGCGCATCACCTGCGCCGATCTTCTCGCGCCAATGCTTCACCAGCGCGGGGTCCGGGGACAGGCTGCCCAGCGGCGAGGGGATGGTGTCGCGCAGCGTTCCCAACGCCAGGGGCAGGCTGAGCGTGGGGCAATGAAAATCGACCGGCCCCGGGTCCGCGCCTTGCGCGATCACAGCGGCCACGCCTTCCACGCGTTGCAGCAGCGCGACCACCGGTCCTTGCACCTGCATCACCACGCGCGCGCCCATGCCGGCGAGCACACGCACATAGCGCGACATCTGGATGCTGTCGCCCAGGCCCTGCTCGGAGTGGACCAGCAAGGTCTTGCCGCGCAGGTCTTCCTGCCCGAGCCATTTGGGCGCATCGAGGCGCCGCTCCTTGTTGCCCAACTTGGCGGCCTTCCAGCGCCATTCATACTCGGCCCAGCCCTGTGCGAAATCGCCCTTCGCCAGCAGGCACAGGCTGCGGTTCCAGCGCAGGCCCGGATCGTCGGGCTGCTGCTCCAGCGCCTTGCCATACGTCGCCAGCGCTTCGTCGAAGCGATGCTGGTCGCGCAGCGCGTTGGCGATGTTCATCAACAGCTCGATGTCATCCGGCCGTTGCGCCCGCACCTGGCCGTACAAGTTCATTGCCTCGTCGAACCGGCCCAGCTCCAGCAGCACATTGGCCCGGTTGAACTGGACGTCCAGGTCGTCCGGCCGCAACGCCAGCGCACGGTCCAGCATCTTCAAGGCCTCATCGAAGCGGTATTGCTCGTACAGCGTGACGCCAAGGTTCATCAGCGCCTCGCTCGATTCGCCGCCGACTTCCAGCACCCGCCGGTAGGCGCCCGCGGCTTCGTCATAGCGACCCAGGCCATGCAGCGCGAAGCCCAGGTTGTTGTGCAGCTCGGGCGAGTCCGGCTTGAGCGCCAGTGCCTGCCGATAGCCGGTTACCGCCTCCTCCAGCCGCCCCAAGTGCTTGAGGGCGACGGCTCGGTTGTTGATCGCTTCCACGAAGTC
Source organism: Ramlibacter sp. (assembly GCA_028292245.1). Classification (GTDB taxonomy): domain Bacteria; phylum Pseudomonadota; class Gammaproteobacteria; order Burkholderiales; family Burkholderiaceae_C; genus Ramlibacter. The sequence continues at coordinate 1,346 of JAQGMS010000182.1, read as the reverse complement.
GGGCTTGAGCGCGAGCGCCGCCTCGTAGCTGGCCAGCGCTTCCTCCATCCGGCCCAGGTTCTTCAGTGCAAGGCCGCGCACGTTCAGCAGCGCGGGCATGCCGGGCTGTACTGCCAACGCACGATCGAAGCAGGCCAGCGCCTCGTCCCAATTCCCCCGCTCCTGGTGCAGCGCGCCCAGCATGGCCAGCGCCTGCGCTTGCCGCGGTTGCGCCGCCAGCAACTGCCGCAGCAGGATCTCGGCCAGCTGAGGCTGGCCCTGCCGCAACAGCGCCTGTGCTTCAAGCAGCCGAGGGTCCATTGCCGGCGGCCGTGTTGTGTTCCTTCTCCTCCACGATCCCCGAATCGAGCAGCAGGTTGATGCGCCGCTTGATCGCCGCGCGCTGGTCGTTGCTGCTGTAGATGCGCCGCGCGGTGGCGACGAAGGTCGCGCCGAAGTCGCCCGATTTCTCGCAGGCGCGCACCGTGTTTTCCAAGTCCCAGATCGCGCCGTTGACCCGCAGCAGCTGCGCCTCCAGCTCCGCGATGCCGGCGGCGGCGTCGACATTCGCCAACAGCGTGTGCGTGATGTCCGCCAGCAACGCCCATTCGTGATTCACATTCGCCAGCTTGTCGGGCGCGGTGATCCGCTCCCGCTTGACTTCGAGGATCGTCTTCTTGTCCAACAGCTCCCCGGGCGATACCGGGATCAGCACTGGGTCTTGCATGCGTAACTCCCGGTGGAAGCACGATTCTAGAAGCAGGTGCGGCGACCGGGCCGAACTGCTAATCTAGAAGCATGAGCGCGCCCTACGTCCCCCAGATCGGCCGTTACCGGGAATGGCTGCAAACCACGCGCGGCCTCGCGTTCGACAATTACGACGCACTCTGGCAATGGTCCGTGGATGACCTGCCCGCCTTCTGGCAAAGCGTGTGGGACTATTTCGACCTGCAGTCCCCCACCCCGCATCAGTCGGTGCTGGCGCAGTCCCGGATGCCGGGCGCGAAGTGGTTCGAAGGCGCGCAGTTCAACTACGCGCAGCAGGTCTTCCGCCATGTCGACAAGGCGCACGCTGCCGGCTTCCCGGCCGTGATCAGCCGCAACGAAAAGGGCGAGCACCGCGAATTGAGCTGGCCTGAGTTGCGCAGGCAGGTCGCCTCGCTCGCCTTGCACCTGCAGGCGCAGGGCGTGCAGCCGGGCGACCGCGTGGCCGCGTACCTGCCTAACATCCCCGAGGCGATGGTCGCCTTCCTGGCGGTGACAAGCATCGGCGGCGTCTGGAGCATCTGCGCGCCCGACATGGGAACCAACGCCGTGCTGGACCGCTTCAGGCAGATCGAGCCCAAGGTGCTGATCGCCTGCGACGG
>JAQGMS010000162.1 GCA_028292245.1 Ramlibacter sp. | reverse complement strand
CTACATCGCCAAACCCCGGATGCACCATCCGAGCCTGGAGCGCAACAAGGTCGGCTATACCCGGCGCGACTACGAAGGAAAGGTCTCCACGCTGTGCGCCGGCTGCGGGCACGACTCGATCTCCGCCGCCATCGTCCAGGCGTGCTGGGAACTCGACATCGAGCCGCATCGCGTCGCCAAGCTGTCGGGCATCGGCTGCAGCTCCAAGACACCCGACTACTTCCTCGGCGCCTCGCATGGCTTCAACACGGTGCACGGCCGCATGCCGTCGGTCCTGACGGGCGCCAACCTGGCCAACCGCGAGTTGCTGTACCTGGGCGTCTCCGGCGATGGCGACTCGGCTTCCATCGGGCTGGGCCAGTTCGCCCACGCCATGCGTCGCCGCGTGCGCATGGCCTACCTCGTCGAGAACAACGGGGTCTTCGGGCTGACCAAAGGACAGTTCTCCGCCACCGCCGACGCCGGCTCCAAGAGCAAGAAGGGCGCGACCAACAACGACAGCCCGGTCGACCTGGTGGCGATGGCGCTGCAGCTGGGCGCCACCTACGTCGGGCGCGGCTTTTCCGGCAACAAGGAGCAGCTGGTGCCGCTGATCAAGGGCGCGATCACGCATGGCGGCGCGGCCTTCATCGACGTCATCAGCCCTTGCGTGGCCTTCAACAACCACCCGGGCAGCACCAAGAGCTACGACTACGTGCGCGAGCACAACGAGGCGGTGAGCCGGATCGACTTCATCGCGCCGCGCGAGGAGATCACGGCAAAGTACGCGCCCGGCGAAGTGGTGGACGTTCTGCAGCACGACGGCTCGCTGCTGCGCCTGCGCAGCCTGCACACTGACTACGATGCGACCAACCGCTACAAGGCGATGGCGTACATGCAGGAGCACCAGGCCCGCGGCGAGATCGTCACCGGCCTGCTGTACGTCGATCCGCAGGCCACCGACCTGCATTCGGCGATGAATACCAGCGCCAAGCCGCTCAACGCGCTCGACGTGCCGCAATTGTGTCCGGGCACGCCGGCGCTCGACAAGATCAACGCTTCGCTGCGCTGAGGCGCGGCGCGGGCAAGCTAATTGCTATTGCAGATCAGAAAGGGGCGCACCATGGCCGAACGCACCGTCTTCCAATCGATGTCCCACAAGCATGTGCTCAGCCTGGGGCCCACGGCCAGCGTGTGGGAGGCGGCCTGCGTCATGACGCGCGCCAACTGCGGCAGCGTGCTGGTGATGGAGCCGCCCGACGCCTTGCTGGGCATCGTGACCGAGCGCGACCTGATGACGCGGGTGCTCGCCAAGGCGCTCAACCCCGAAAAGACGCAGGTGTCGGCGGTCATGACGCCCAATCCGCAGTGCGTCGGGCCGGAAACCACCGTGTCCGACGCCGTGGTGATCATGCTCGAGCGGGGCTTTCGCCACCTGCCCATCGTCGGGCCGGGCTCGAAGGTGCTGGGTGTGTTCTCGGTGCGCGATGCGCTGCCGCGCGAGATCGGCAACGCGATGAACGTCACCGAATTCAACGAGCAGGTGAACGACGCCCTGGGTTGAGGTCTCCCAGCCTTTCCGTCTCTTCGCGTTCGTCCCGTGCGATCCGTGAAGCGCGGAACTGGTAGCGTTCCAGGGCCTCGTCGGCCTGCGCCTGCGACCATGCTTGCCAGCCCGTGCGATCGGCCGTCACGTTTTCCAGGCTGATGCAGTCCACCGGGCAGACGGGGATACACAGCTCGCAGCCCGTGCAATAGGGCTCGATCACGGTGTGCATGAACTTGTTGCTGCCCAGGATGGCGTCCGTGGGGCAGGCGGCGATGCACAGCGTGCAGCCGATGCACCAGCCTTCGTCGATGACGGCCACCGCCCGCGGGCCTTCCAGGCCGTTTGCCGGATTCAGTGGCAGCGATGGTTGTCCGGTGAGCTCGGCCAGGCGCGTGATGCCTTCGGCGCCGCCGGGCGGGCATTGGTTGATTCCGGCTTCGCCGGCAGCCATCGCCTGCGCGTAGCCCGCGCAGTCCGGATAACCGCAGCGGGTGCACTGGGTCTGGGGCAGGGCGGCATGCAGCCGCGCGGCCAGCGCGTTCACCAGGGCCTTTCCGCAGGCCCTAGGCAGTGGCGCGCTGCCGCCTGGAGGACTTGTCCGCCGGCACGGTGGCTTTCACCGCGATGGAGCGCTTGCCGCTGGCGGGCACGCCCGGGCCGTGGTTGAACTGCTTGATGAAGTCGCGCACCTGCGGGTACACGATCTCGCGCCAGCGGCGGCCGCTGAAGATCCCGTAGTGGCCCGCGCCCTTGACCTCCAGGTGCTTCTGGCGCGATTTGGGCACGTTGTAGCAAAGCGCGTGGGCCGCCTCGGTCTGGCCGGAGCCGGAGATGTCGTCCAGCTCACCTTCGATCGTGAAGTGTGCCGTGGTCTTGATGTCCTCCGGCCGCACGCGCTCGATCCCGCCTTCGTCGTTGATCACGTCCCAGGTGCCGTTGACCAGCGCGAATTCCTGGAACACCACGCGGATCGTCTCCAGGTAGTAGTCCGCATCCATGTCGAGCACGGCGTTGTACTCGTCGTAGAACTTGCGGTGCGCCTCGGTGCTGACGTCGTCGCCCTTGATCAGGTTCTTGAAATAGTCGTAATGGTTGGACGCGTGCCGGTCCGGGTTCATCGCCACGAAGCCGGTGTGCTGCAGGAAGCCGGGATAGACGCGGCGGCCGGCGGCCGGGAAGCTGGTCGGGACCCGGTAGATCACGTTGTTCTCGAACCAGTCGTAGCTCTTGTTCATCGCCAGGTTGTTCACGGCCGTGGGCGACTTGCGCGCGTCGATCGGCCCGCCCATCATGGTCATGGTCAGGGGCGTGGCTTCGCCGCGCGAGGCCATCAGCGAAACCGCGGCCAGCACCGGCACCGTCGGCTGGCAGACGCTGATCACGTGGCAGTTGCCGTAGATACCCTGCAGGTGGCGGATGAATTCCTGCACGTAGCTCACGTAGTCGTCGAGGTGGAACTCGCCTTGCTCCAGCGGCACCATGCGGGCGTTCTTCCAGTCGGTGATGTAGACCTTGTGGTCTTTCAGCATTGTGCGCACCGTGTCGCGCAACAAGGTGGCGTAGTGGCCGGAGAGCGGCGCGACGATCAGCACCGCGGGCTGGCCCTTGAGCCGGGTCAGCGTCGTCGGGTCGTCGGTGAAGCGCTTGAAGCGGCGCAGTTCGCAAAACGGCTTGTCGATCTCGACCCGGTCGTGGATGGCGATGTCGGTGCCGTCGACATTGACTGTATTGATGCCGAACACCGGCTTTTCATAGTCTTTCCACAGCCGGTACATCAGGTCGTAGCTGGCCGAAACGCGCTGGGCAAATGGATTCTGGCCAAATGGGGACAGGGGATTGCTGTAGAGCTTGGAAGTCGCCTGGGCGAATTCCGCAAAGGGCTCCATCAGGGAACGCTGGGCTTCATAAATCTGGTAGAGCATGTTCTGGGGTCCCGGTCGTTGTGCAGTGCAATATAGCACCCGGTAACACCCCCAGTTGGAGGACAACTACCAATATGGTGCAAGGAATCCGCCGCATCTGAACCTCGAAAATGGTTATAAGATTGAACCTTCTCATATGGAAACGCTGAAAAAGACCGATCGCATGCCGGTCCTGTTCCTGGGCCATGGCAGCCCGATGAACGCCATCGAGGACAACGAGTACCGGCGCAGCTGGCAGGCCCTGGGCAAGGAATTCGGCACGCGCCTGCCCCAGCCGCAACTGATCCTGTGCATCTCGGCCCACTGGATCACCGAGGGATGGCTGCTGACGGGCATGGCCAAGCCCAGGACCATCCACGATTTCGGCGGCTTCCCGCAGGAGTTGTTCGACCAGCAGTACCCGGCACCGGGAGCGCCCGCCGTGGCGCTGGAGATCAGCCGCGGGATCGAGCAGCCGATCGTTGGTGTCGATTCGCACGAATGGGGCCTGGACCATGGGGCCTGGTCGGTCCTCAAGCCCATGTTCCCCAAAGCCGATATCCCGGTGCTCCAGCTCAGCATGGATTACTCGCGCCCGCCGGCCGAGCACTTCGCGCTGGGCCAGCAGCTGAAAGGCCTGCGCGACCAGGGCGTGTTGATCATCGGCAGCGGCAACATCGTGCACAACCTGCGCGCCACCCGTTTTGGGGCGCCCTCGAACCAGGCCTACGACTGGGCTGTGGAGTTCGACGGCAAGATCGCCGGGCAGATGGAGAAGGGCGACCTCGCCGCGCTGGCGGATTTCCAGAAGATGGGATCGGTGGCGCAGATGGCCCACCCCACCTACGACCACTACCTGCCGCTATTGCATGCGGCGGGCGCTGCCGACCCGAACGAGCCGGTGCGCTTTTTCAACGCCAACTACCAGGCGGCGTCGATTTCGATGAGGTCTGCCGTCTGGGGGTAACCCCAGCCCAAGTAGCCGGCCTTCAGGCCGGCTTTTCTCCTTGGTGCTGTTTACAGCACCCTTGCGATCGACGCGCAGACGTAGTCGATGTTCTTGCTGTTGAGCGCCGCCACGCACATGCGGCCGGTGTCGGTGCCATAGACACCGAATTCGTTGCGCAGCCGCACCATCTGGTCCTTGGTGAGGCCCGAGTAGCTGAACATGCCGATCTGGTCGGTGATGAAGCTCATGTCCTGCTTCACGCCGGCGCCCTTGAGCTTTTCGACCAGGGCCACACGCATCTGCTTGATGCGGGTGCGCATGTCGGCCAGTTCCTTTTCCCAAAGGGCGCGCAGCTCGGGGGTGTTCAGCACCATGGCGCAGACCATGCCGCCGTGGATGGGCGGGTTGCTGTAGTTGGTGCGGATCATGATCTTCAGTTGCGACAGCACGCGGCCGGCCTCTTCCTTGTCCTGGCACAGCACCGACAGGGCGCCGACGCGTTCGCCATACAAGCTGAAGCTCTTGGAGAACGAGGTTGAAACGAAGAAGTTCTGGCCGGACGCCACGAACTTCGCAATCACGGCCCCGTCTTCGGCGATGCCATAGCCGAAGCCCTGGTAAGCCATGTCGAGGAACGGCACCAATTTGCGGGCTTTCACGGCGGCGATCACCTGGTCCCACTGCTGGGGTGTGATGTCGTAGCCCGTCGGGTTGTGGCAGCAAGCGTGCAGGACGACGACCGTACCCTGGGGCGCAACCGTGAGGGCAGTGAGCATGCCGTCGAAGTCGATGCCACGCTTGGCCGCGTTGTAGTACGGGTACGCCTCGACCGTGAAGCCGGCCTGGCTGAACAGCGCGCGATGGTTTTCCCAGCTCGGGTCGCTGATGAGCACCTTGGCGCCGGGGTTGAGCTTCTTGAGGAAGTCGGCGCCGATCTTCAGGCCGCCGGTGCCCCCCAGGGCCTGGATCGTCGCGACGCGGCCGGACTTGACGGGATCGCTTTCGGCCCCAAATACCAGGTTCTTGACGGCGGAGTCATAAGCCGCGATGCCGTCGATGGGCAGGTAGCCCCGGGCCTTCGGGTCTTCCATCATCTGTTTTTCCGCGGCCTGCACGCAGTCGAGCAGCGGCAGCTTGCCGTTGTCGTCGTAGTAGACCCCCACGCCGAGGTTGACCTTGTGGGGATTGGCGTCGGCGTTGAATTGCTCGTTGAGGCCCAGGATCGGGTCGCGCGGGGCCATTTCGACGGCGGTGAACAGAGACATGGGAATCCTCGAAGTTTGTCAGTAGCACGGGCTGCCGGGGTTGCTGTACGCTGTCCGGCTGCCCCAATTTTAATCCGTCACATCCGGGTCTTTCCCCGGCACCCCATGCAAGAGATTTCCGAAGTCACGAAGGAACAGCAAAAAGGCGAGTTCATCAGTTTTCCTGATTCGCCGTTCGAGCTGTTCCTGCCCTATCCGCCCGCCGGCGACCAGCCCACGGCCATCGACCAGTTGGTCGAAGGCGTGCGCGACGGCGAGGTGTTCCAGACCTTGCTGGGCGTGACCGGCTCGGGCAAGACTTTCACCATGGCCAACGTCATCGCGCGGCTGGGCCGGCCCGCGATCGTGTTCGCTCCCAACAAGACCCTGGCCGCGCAGTTGTACAGCGAGTTCCGTGAGTTCTTTCCCAAGAACGCCGTCGAATACTTCGTCAGTTATTACGACTATTACCAGCCCGAAGCGTATGTGCCGCAGCGCGACCTGTTCATCGAGAAGGACAGCTCGATCAACGAGCACATCGAGCAGATGCGCCTGTCGGCCACCAAGAGCGTGCTGGAGCGGCGCGACACCATCATCGTCGCCACGGTGAGTGCGATCTACGGCATCGGCGCCCCCGAGGACTACACCCAGATGCGGTTCATCACGCGGGTGGGCGACAAGATCGGCCAGCGCGACATCATCAGCCAATTGATCCGCATGCAATACAACCGCAACGAGCAGGATTTCTCGCGCGGAACGTTCAGGGTGCGGGGCGACACCATCGACATCTTCCCGGCGGAACACTCGGAACTGGCGATCCGCATCGAGCTGTTCGACGACGAGATCGAGTCGCTGCAACTCTTCGATCCGCTCACCGGCCGTATCCGCCAGAAGGTGCCGCGTTTCACGGTCTACCCGTCCAGCCACTATGTGACGCCGCGCGAGAAGGTCGTGGGC
>JAQGMS010000336.1 GCA_028292245.1 Ramlibacter sp. | reverse complement strand
CGCTCAGGCAGGCGCGCATACCAAGGTCGCGCGGCTCGAAGCCGAGCACTCATTCTTGCGCAGTGAGCCAGCACGCGGTGGCGCGACGATCGGCACGCGAGTCGAGAACCTCGAGCTCGCCACGGTCGTCCGGGTCTTGCAGGCGCTGTCGAGCGACATTCGCCTCGAGAAGTGGCTCGAACAGTTCATGACGCTCGCGCTGCATGACGCGGGGGCCGAGCGAGCGATCCTGTTTGCCCCGAGCACGTCTGGTCTCGAATGCTTGGCCGAGGCGAAGACCGATGCCGTCGGAGTCACCGTTCGCGCGACACAGGACCCGCAGGTCGCGGCTTCGATCCTTCGCTACGTTGCGCGTACGCGCGAGACGGTTCTTCTCGATGACGCGGCGACGTCGCCCTACGCGGACGATCCGTACATCGCGTCGCGACGCAGTCGCTCGGTGCTCTGCCTACCGCTGGTCAGGAGCGGGACCCTCGCCGGAGTCCTCTACCTCGAGAACAACCTCGCGAACGCGGCGTTCACGCCGGAGCGCGCCACCGTGCTGAAGCTCGTGGTCGCGCAGGCCGCGGTGTTCATCGAAAACGCCCGCCTCTACACGACGCTCCAACACGAGAACGAGGCCCGAAAACGCACGGAGGACGCTCTCCGGAGAAGCGAGGCGTACCTCGCCGAAGCGCAGCGACTGAGTCACACCGGTAGCTTCGGCTGGAACGTTTCGACCGGCGTGATCGTCTGGTCCGAAGAGACCTATCGCATCTTCGGCTACGATCCGTCGGAAGTACCGACGCTCGACAAGATCTTCGGACGCACGCACCCGGATGACCTCGATCGCGTGCGGGACACTCTCGAACGAGTACCTCGCGCGCACGACAACCTGGACTTCAACCTCCGCCTCGTGTGGACGGGAGGCGAGGTGCGGCTGGTCCACATTCTCGGTCATTTCGTACCGGGCCGTACCGACGACGTGATCGAGTATCTCGGTGCAGCAATGGACATCACCGAGCAACACGAGGCGACACTCGCCCTGCAGCGTGCGCAAGCCGAGCTTGCCCATGTCATGCGCGTGACCTCGCTGGGAGAGCTCGCGGCGTCGATCGCTCACGAAGTCAATCAACCACTCGCGGCGATGGGCGCCAACGCGAGCGCGGCACTCAACTGGCTCGGGGCGCAGCCACCCGCGCTCGAGCGCGTGCGCGAAGCCCTCGGTGCGATCGAAGCAGATAGCGAGCGCGGTGGAGAGATCGTGGCGCGGATCCGTCGGCTATTGAAGCGTTCGACGTCTGGGCGCGGCCCGTGCGATATCAACACCAGCATGAAGACGGTGATCGACATCGCGCGCCCGGCCCTCGAGCGTCACCATGTCACGGTCGCGCCGGACCTCGCCGACGACCTCCCGGCGGTCCAAGGCGACCAGGTCCTGCTCCAGCAAGTCGTGCTCAACCTCCTGATGAACGCGGCGGACGCGTGTAAGGGCCTGGAACCGAGTCGGCGCGAGATCCAGGTCACCACACGTCTCGAGGCCGAACACGTGTGCGTCTGCGTGGTCGACAAGGGCAAAGGAATCGATCCCGAATCGCGGGCTCGTCTGTTCGAGGCGTTCTACACGACCAAGCCCGATGGGCTGGGGATGGGGCTGTCGATCAGCCGTTCGATCGTCGCTCGCCACGGAGGCCAGCTGCGCGCGCTCGCCAACGCCGATCACGGCACGACCTTCACGTTCACGCTGCCGGTGTCATGAGCCGAGAGACTCCGACGGTATTCATCGTCGACGACGACGCCTCGGTTCGCGAGTCGCTACAGCGGCTCCTCATGTCGCTCGGCTTCCAGGTGCGCACGTTCGCCGACGCCCACACGTTCCTGAACAGCGAGCGCGGAGAAGCGCGCGGTTGCTTGCTCCTCGACGTCGGGTTACCGGACCTGAACGGACTCGAGGTGCAAAAGCATCTGATCGCGGTCGGTTCGCAGTTGCCGATCATCTTCCTCACGGGGCAGGGGGACATACCGACGTCGGTGAGTGCGATGAAGGCCGGCGCCGTCGAGTTCCTGACCAAGCCGTTTCGCAGCGAACAGCTGGTCGCCGCCGTGCGTGAGGCTCTCGAGCTCGAACGAGCGTCGTCGCGCGAGCGGACGCAGCTCGCGGAGTTGCGGCGACGCTACGAAACCCTGACTCCGCGCGAGAAAGAGGTCATGGCGGGCGTCGTCGCGGGGATGCTGAACAAACAGATCGCAGCAGAGCTCGGCAAGGCCGAGGCGACCGTCAAGGAGCAGCGCGCGCACGTGATGACCAAGATGCAGGCCGGCTCCGTCGCCGAGCTCGTCCGGTTTGCCGAGCGGCTTGGCCGTCCGACCGACGGCACCCCACCAAGGTAGGGTGCGATTCTCTCCGTTTGGCGTCTATGCTGCCGCCATGATCGGTGCGGAAGACGACATGACGCTCGTGGTCGCGATCGTCGACGACGATCCGTCGGTCCTCCGTGCGCTCGAGAATCTGCTGACATCGGCGGGACACGAGGTCGCGATCTTCGCGTCGGCAAGAGCCTATCTAGCGTCCGGATACCTTGCCCGGACCCGGTGCCTCATCCTCGATCTCCAGATGCCCGAGATGAGCGGACAAGAGCTCTTGGCATCGGTCGTCCGCCAAGGGCCCGTCCCGGTGATCATCTTGACAGCTGTCGGTGATGACGAAGTGCGGGAGGCTCTGTTGCGTGACGGCGCGGTCGCGTTTCTTACCAAGCCGTTTCGCGCTGCGGATGTCCTCGCTGCGGTGAAGCGAGCGCTCGAGACATAGACCCGACCTTGAGATGGGCTACCAAGGTCGGGTAGAGGTCTTCGAGCGGGCGTGGCACCAATAGGACGTGAAGACAACAGCCCAAACCGTCGAGAAGGTTTTCGCGGCCGACGTAGTGCCGAAGACCGTGGACGCGATCGAAACGCAAGCGCTGCTGCGCGAGCGCAAGTTCACCTCGAGCATCCGCGCGCTTCCTCGTCCTCTCATCGGCGTCAGCCTCCCGATGCGGCGCCTGCTCGATGCGGTCGAATGTGTCGCAGCGAAGGACGTCACCGTCCTGCTACGCGGCGAGACCGGAACCGGCAAGGAGATGATCGCGACGCTGGTGCACGGCGCCAGCCGTCGCGCCGACAAGCCGCTCGTCCGCTTCAACTGCGGGGCGCTGGCGCAGGAGCTCGCCGAGTCGCAGCTGTTCGGCCATGTGAAGGGGGCGTTCACCGGTGCGGTGACGTCACACCGTGGCTTCTTCGCCGAGGCCGACGGCGGAACCCTGGTGCTCGACGAGGTCGGAGAGCTCAGCCTCTCGACGCAGGCAACGCTGCTGCGTGCACTCCAGGAGGGAGAGATCCAGCCGGTGGGCTCCTCGCGCATGGAGCGCGTCGACGTCCGCATCGTGGCCTCCACGAACCGTGACCTGCTCGCCGACGTCAGAGCCGGCCGCTTCCGCGAGGATCTCTACTACCGGCTCGCGGTCGTCGAGCTTGTCGTGCCACCGCTTCGCGACCGCAGAGTCGACATCCCAGCTCTCGTCGAGGAGTTCGCACGTCGCTACGCAGAGCGCTTCGGCGTGGGGCCAGTCCACCTCACGCCCGAGCTTGTTGCGAACATGACCGCCGCCGCGTGGCCTGGAAACGTGCGCCAGCTCGAAAATACGGTCGCTCGCCTTGTCGCGATGTCCGACGGGAACATGATCGATGGCTACAGCTTTGCCGTGGAAGATCCATGCGAGAACGCCCAGGTGCCCCTGGTGCGTGACCCGTTGCGTCCCGAACCCCGCGCGCACCACCCTTCCTCCTCGCTGCTCGGACAGGTCGACGCCTTCGAGCGTGAGATCCTCGCGAGAGCCCTCGAGGCCGCGCGCGGAAATCAGTCCGAGACCGCACGTCGACTCGACGTGTGTCGGTCGACGCTGCTCGACAAGCTGAAGAAGCATGGCCTGGCCTGACACCCGCCACGCGGCGCAGTTCGTGCCGTTGCTTCGGCGATGCGTTCCGCCTTAACGTCGGAGCTCGGTGTCGGCGATAGGCCTGAAAACGGAGCTTGTTTTCCCGGCACTGACCGGCTCCCAATCGCGCGATCAGCTCGCCAGCCTGGATTCCTTTGCGCGCAGGCTCGACGAGACCCTGATGGAGTCGTTGGAGCTCGAGGACGTGGTGCGCGCGGTCGCCCGGCTGTCGGTTCCCGAGCTTGCGGATCATTGCGCCGTCGATGTCATCGAGGGCGACACGAGTGTGCGTTGCGCATTCGCGAATCGGAACCCCAGGACAATGGCGGCGGCAAAA
>JAQGMS010000137.1 GCA_028292245.1 Ramlibacter sp. | reverse complement strand
ACGTCGGGAAACGAGGGCAGGTCGAACACCAGCATCACCATGCCCTTGATGCCGGGCGCGATGCGGAACTTGTCGCTAGAATGCTTCAGGTGGTAGAGGAAGTCGCGGTAGAACAGCGTCTTGCCCTGCTTGGCCAGGCCCAGCGCGTTGTAGATCTCGTTGCGCGGCTTGCGCGGCATGAGGGACCGCAGGAACTGCACGTAGGCCGAGGGGATTTCCATGTCGACCATGAAATAGGCGCGGGCGAAGCTGAACAGGGCCTGCAGGTCGTCCTCGCCGAACAGGCAGGCATCGATGATCAATTTGCCCTGCTTGCTGTGCAGGATCGGCAGCGCGAACGGCACCTCGTTGAAGCCGTTGATGATCTTGCCGACCACGTAGGCGCCCTTGTTGCGGTAGAACAGCGACGACAGCACCTGGATCTGGAAGTTGGCGCGCAACTTGACCTGGTTCAGCCGCGCGCTCATGGCATGGACCACGAAGCCGGCATCGCGCTGCAGGTCGTCGAAGGGCTTTTGCAACTGGAAGTTGTCGACGATGCGCACGACGGTGTCGCCCAGGCTCTCGCGCGTGGGGTAGTACGCGCGGTAGGTCGGCGTGGCGGCGGGTTCGGTCGTCTCGATGTACTCGGTGGACACCGCCGGCCGCACGAAGATGAAATCGTTGTGGAAGTGCGTGCGGTGCAGGATCTTGGTGGTGACCGAGTTGAAGAAGGTTTCGGCCAGCTCGGGCTGGTTGTGGTCGACCAGCAAGCCGATGTAGTGCAGCTTGACCTGCTGCCACACGTCCATCGGCTGCTCGCCGGCCTTGAACTCTTTCTCCAGCCGCGCCGTGGCTTCCTTGACCCGCAGGTCGTAGAACTCTATGCGCTCGCGCTGGGCCCGCTGCTGGCCGTGCCAGTCGGCCGTCTCGAAGCGGTGCTTGGCCCGTGCCGACTCGGTGCGGAACAACCGGTAGTGCCGGTTGAAGCCGTCCATCATCGCCTTGGCGATGTCATAGGCCAGCGGGGAGTCGAGGCGCTGCGGGAACATGATCTAGCTGCGGGCGGCAATGACGCCTTCGATCGCCGCGCGGTACAGCGGTTCGATCGAATCGGTGCTGGCCACCGACATCTGCAGGTCCTGCAACAGCCCGTCGTGGACGCCGAAGGCCCAGCCGTGGATCGTGACCTTCTGGCCGCGCGCCCAGGCGTCCACCATCACCGTGCTGACGCAGACGTTGACGACCTGTTCGATCACGTTGAGGTCGCACAGGGCGTTGGCGCGCTGCTTCTCTTGCAAGGCTTCCAGCAAGGTGCGATGGCGATCGCGCACGTCCTGGATGTGGCGGATCCAGTTGTCGGCCAGGCCGATGCGCGCGCCTTCCAGCGCCGCCTGCACGCCCGAGCAGCCGTAGTGCCCGACCACCATGATGTGTTCGACCTTCAGCCGCTCCACCGCGAACTGGATCGCCGACAGTGCGTTCAGGTCCGAGTGCACCACGATGTTGGCGACGTTGCGGTGCACGAACACTTCGCCCGGCTCGAGCCCGGTGATCTGGTTGGCCGGCACCCGGCTGTCGGAGCAGCCGATCCACATGTACTTGGGGCTCTGCTGCTTGGTCAGGCTCGTGAAAAAGCCCGGCCGCTCCCGCTCCATCTGGTCGGCCCAGGCGCGGTTGTGGGTGAAGAGGTCTTGAAGTGAGGACATAAGCGCTATTTTCGCTTACATCGTCTCCGCGAACAGTTCGCGCCCGATCAGCATGCGGCGGATCTCGCTGGTGCCCGCCCCGATCTCGTACAGCTTGGCGTCGCGCCAGAGGCGTCCCAGCGGGTAATCGTTGATGTAGCCGTTGCCGCCGAAGACCTGGATGCCCTCGCCCGCCATCCAGGTGGCCTTCTCGGCGCACCACAGGATCACCGACGCACAGTCCTTGCGCACCTGGCGGACATGCTGGACGCCCAGCATGTCGAGGTTCTTGCCCACCGTGTAGCAGAACGCGCGCGCCGCCTGCAGCACGGTGTACATGTCGGCCACCTTGCCCTGGATCAACTGGAATTCGCCGATGCTCTGGCCGAACTGCTTGCGGTCGTGGATGTACGGCACCACGTTGTCCATCACCGCCTGCATGATGCCGATCGGCCCGGCGGCCAGCACCGCGCGCTCGTAGTCCAGGCCGGACATCAGCACCTTGGCGCCGCCGTTCAGGCCGCCCAGCACGTTGGCTACCGGCACTTCGACGTTGTTGAACAGCATCTCGCCGGTGTGGCTGCCGCGCATGCCCAATTTGTCGAGCTTCTGCGCCGTGGAAAAGCCCTTCATGCCCTTCTCGACGATGAAGGCGGTGACGCCGCGCGCGCCGAGCTCGGGCTCGGTCTTGGCGTAGACCACCATGGTGTCGGCGTCGGGGCCGTTGGTGATCCACATCTTGGTGCCGTTCAGCAGGTAGTAGCCGCCCTTGTCCTCGGCCTTGAGCTTCATGCTGATCACGTCGCTGCCGGCGCCGGGTTCGCTCATGGCGAGCGCGCCCACATGCTCTCCGGAAATCAATTTGGGCAGGTACTTGCGTCGCTGCTCGTCGCTGCCGTTGCGCTTGAGCTGGTTCACGCACAGGTTGCTGTGCGCGCCGTACGACAGGCCGATCGAGGCCGAAGCGCGCGAGATTTCCTCCATCGCGATCATGTGGGCCAGGTAGCCCATGTTGGCGCCGCCGAACTCTTCGGGCACGGTGATGCCCAGCACGCCGATCTCGCCCATCTTGCGCCACAGGTCCATCGGGAACTGGTCGCTGCGGTCGATCTCGCCGGCGCGCGGCGCGATCTCGGCCTGCGCGAATTCGCGCACGGCGTCACGCAGCGCATCGATGTCCTCCCCCAATTGGAAGTTCAAGCCTGGAAGGTCCATGTGTTGTCTCCGGTTTGATGTTTCTCGGCGGGAGCCACCGCGGAACCGGCTTTGCCGGGCCGCTGGTGGCGCCCCCTTGTGGGGGAGGCGCCGAAGGCGCTTCGGGGGTGGGTCATTGTTTGATGCCGTCGCGGCCGACCACGGCCATCAGCGTGCAGCCCATGGTGGCGATGAGTTTCTCGCGGCCTTCGTCGATCGCGTACGCCTTGCCTTCGGCCACGGTGACGGTGCGCCCCGGCTTGATCACCAGGCCTTCCATGCGAAAGCGCTGGCCCTTGGCCGGCGCCAGCAGGTTGATCTTGTATTCGATGGTGAGCACCGCGGCATCCAGCGGCATCAGGCTGAATGCCGCATAGCCGCAGGCCGAGTCGAGGGCCGCCGCCACCATGCCGGCGTGCAGGAACCCGTGCTGCTGTGTCAGAGCCCGGGCCCAGGGCAGCTCGATCACCACCCGGCCGGGTTCCACCGAAGCCAGCGTGGCGCCGATGGTTTCCATCGCCGCCTGCCGGGCGAAGCTGGCGCGCACGCGGCCAGCGAATCCGGGGTCCTTGGGCTCGAAATGGGTGGCCATGGCGGCTCCTGGCGAGTTGACGTTTACGTAAACGTCAATTATGCCCGGTTACGCGGGAACCCGCGATTTCTCGGATTTGGCCAGCAGCGCCCGCGCTTCCTTCTCGTGCACCTTCACCTCGTCCAGGTTGGCTTCGAGGTCGGCCATCTGCTCTTCCAGCTGCTTCCTGTGCTGGGCCAGCACGGCCAGGAATTTCTTCAATTGCGGCCCGGTGTCGCGCGGGCTGTCGTACATGTCGATGATCTCCCGCGCCTCGGTCAGCGACAGGCCCAGCCGCTTGGCGCGCAGCGTGAGTTTCAGCCGCGTCCGGTCGCGGGCGCTGTAGACGCGGTTGCGACCGCCCGGGCCGGATCGATCGGGCTGCAGCAGGCCCATGTCCTCGTAGAAGCGCATGGCGCGTGTCGTGAGGTCGAACTCTTTCGCCAGGTCGCTGATGGTGTAGGTCGTGGTGGACAAGAAAGCCGTTCCTCAAGTTTGCGTGTACGGCACGGGACAGTGGGGATATGCGCCGGTGCCTACAATGCGGATTACATATGACGTTTACGTTAACGTCAATCTTTCCCTGGCAACAAGGCCCCCTCGATGAATGCCCTCGAACAGCTGCTGGACTACCCGTTCGGCGATGCCATGCCCGGCCCGGGCGAAACCATGGTGGTCGCGCCCGGCGAGGGCAGCGGCCTCGCGCCCGCTGTCAAGTGGATCCGGATGAGCTTGCCGTTCGCCCTGAACCACATCAACCTGTGGCTGCTGCGCGACGAGATCGACGGCCGCGCCGGCTGGACCGCGGTGGACTGCTGCATCAGCCGCGATGAATCGAAAGCGCAGTGGGAGCGCATTTTCGAAACCCAATTGGACGGCCTGCCGATCCTGCGGGTCATCGTGACGCACATGCATCCCGACCATATCGGCCTGGCGTATTGGCTGTGCGCGCGCTGGAACGCGCCGCTTTGGATCAGTGCCACCGACTACAACGCGGCCCGCATGTCGTCGCAATCCACCACCGGCTTCGGCGGCGACAGCGCGGCCGACTTTTTCGTCTCGCACGGCCTGGCCGACCCGGACTCGGTGGCGAAGATCCGCGCCCGCGCCAACTACTACCCGGCCATGGTGCCCGACGTCCCGCGCACCTTCCGCCGCATGCAGGAGGGCGACGACATCCGCATCGGCGGGCGCGCATGGCGCTGCATCAGCGGCTACGGCCATGCGCCGGAACACATCGCGCTGTATTGCGACGCGCTGAAGGTGCTGATCAGCGGCGACATGATGCTGCCGCGCATTTCCACCAACGTCAGCGTCTACGACATCGAGCCGGAATCGGACCCGCTGCGCCAGTTCCTGGAATCGATCGACAAGTTCAAGCGGCTGCCCGAAGACACGCTCACCCTGCCGTCGCACGGAAAGCCATTTCGCGGCCTGCACGAGCGCATCAAGCAACTGCACGACCATCACCGCGACCGGCTGGCCGAAGTGGTCGAGGCCTGCGAACGGTCCCCGCAATCCGCGGCCGACGTGCTGCCGGTGATGTTCAAGCGCGAACTGGACCTGCACCAGACCACCTTCGCGATGGGCGAGGCCGTGGCCCACCTGCACGCGCTGTGGTTCACCGGCAAGCTGCGGCGCGAGCGCGGCGCCGACGGCGTCTATCGCTTCGCCATCGCATAGGGCCTAGGGGCTGTCCGGTCCCAGGGCCTGCGCCTCCAGCCAGGCGGGCGGCGGCGCCTGCGACAGCGAAAAGAAGATCGTCGTCCCCTCACCGACGTGCGATTGCGCCCAGGCGCGGCCCTGGTGCCGCGCCACGATGCGGCGCACCGTTGCCAGGCCGATGCCGGTGCCGGGGAACTCGGCTTCGGTGTGCAGCCGATGGAACGCGCTGAACAGCTTGCCGGCATAGGCCATGTCGAAGCCGACTCCGTTGTCCCGCACGAAGAACTCGCTGCCGCCGTCGACACGGCCCACCTCGATTTGAGCCTGCTCGCGCTGCGAGGTGAACTTCCATGCGTTGCCCAGGAGATTTTCCAGCAGCACGCGCAGCAGCCGTGCGTCACCCTGGGTGGCAAGGCCGTCGCGCACCTGCACCGCGACCTTGCGGCCGGGATGCTGCATCTGCAGTTCCTCCAGCGTTTCGCGCGCGATCGCGCTCAGGTCCACCGGGCCGTATTGCAACGGCGCGCGCGCCACCTTGGCCAGCGACAGCAGGGCCTCGATCAGGTGCTCCATCTTCTCGACGCCGGCCTGGATGCGCGCCAGGTAGTGCTGGGCGCGCTCGTCCAACTGCCCCTCGAGCTTGCCCGCCAGCGCCCGGCTGAAGCCGGTGATGGCGCCCAGCGGGGCGCGCAGGTCGTGCGAAACCGAATAGGAGAACGCCTCGAGCTCCTGGTTGGAGCCCCGCAGCGCCCGCTCGATCGCCTTGAATTCGGTGATGTCGGCGTCGATGCCCACCCAGAACGCGACCTGCCCTTGCTCGTTGAGCACCGGCGCGCCCTTGTACGACATGGTGTGGTACGTCCCATCCCGCGACAGCATGCGGCGCACGCCGGTGAAGGCGGACAGGCTCTGCTGCGATTTGCGCCAGTTGTCCGACACCTCGGCGCGGTCGTCCGGGTGAATCGCAGCCAGCCCGCTGTGGCCCAGCCAGTCCTCGGGCGCGCCGCCGACCAGCTCGTACCAGGCGCAGTTCAGGAAAGTGAGGCTGCGCCCGCTCGCGTCGGTGTTCCAGACCACTTCGGGGGCCTGCTCGGCGAGCGTGCGATACAGCTGCTCCTGGCGCGCCAGCTCGGCGGTGCGCTCGGCGATGCGCGCCTCCAGGCCGGCGTTGAGCTCGCGGATCTGCGTGAAGAGCGCGGCGTTCTCCTGTTCCGCGTGCTTGCGCTCGGTGATGTCCTGCACCACGCCGCCAAACCAGACCGGTTCGCCCCGCTCATCGCGCCGCGCTTCGGCCAGCTCGTGCATCCAGGCGATCGAGCCGTCGGGCTTGATCACGCGGTATTCGACGTTCATCACCTTGCCGTCGCGCAACGCGCCATCGCGGGCGGGTTTGAGCAGCGGCCGGTCGTCGGGGTGGACCCAGCGCTCGAAGCCGTTCAGCGTGGGCTCGAAATGCTCGCGCGCGATACCGAACAGTCCGAACACCTCGTCGGACCACCACAGCCGTCCGGTGGCGAGGTCCAGCTCCCAGTTGCCGACCCGGCCGATGCGCTGGGCCTCGACCAGCTTGCGCTGGGTTTCGTGCAATTGCTCGAGCTGGGCCGCCTGTTCGGCCTGCAGGCGCTGCAGCTCCGTCACGTCGGTGAACACCACCAGGCCGCCGTTGACCCGGCCCTCCCCGCGGATCGGCTGCCAGCTGCATTGCAGCAGGCGGCCCTCCGGCACCTGGGCATTGCGCACGAACAGCAGTTCCTGGCGTCCGCTTTCGCCGCGCGCCGAACGCACCAGCGGCAGGTCCTCGACGCGATAGAGCGTTGTGCCGTCCGCGCGATAGAAGCCGAACAGCGCGGGCCACTGCTGCGGCACCGCGGGCGGGCCGTTCAGCGGAAAGAGCCGCCCCGCCGCCTCGTTGAACATCAGGAACTGGCCCGAGCTCGTCACCGCCACCAGCGCTTCCTGCATGCTGTTGATGACCAGGTCCAGCACCGCGTAAGCGCTGCGGCTGCGGCCCAGTTCGTTCTCCAGGTCGAGCCGGCGCAGCTGGAGCGATTCGGCCATCAGGTTGAACGCCGCGCCGATATGCGCGAATTCGCCGCGCTGCGATCCGGCTTGCAGCTGCACCCGGGCGTCCAGGTTGCCCTGCTCCAGCCGCCGCACCGTCCCCAGGATCTGCTTGGCCGGCTTGACGATGACATGCCCACCGATCCACCAGGTGGCGCCCATGGCCGCCAGCATCGTCAGCGCCAGCACCAGCAAAGCTTCGGTCCGATGCGCGGAAGCGCCCGCGGTGACCAGCGAACGGGAGATTCCCACCCGGACGACAAACCCCTCGGTACCGATCATCCGGCTGGGGGCGAAGGCAAAGACGCGGTCTTCGCCGGTGGAATCGACGCCTTCGCCAACGCCGCTGCTCATGGTGCGCGCGGCTTCGAGCAACTCCGGGTGGACCACCTCGCGCACCACCGGCCGGCTCCCCTGTGCGGGGTATTCCATCAATACGTGCTTGTGGCGGTCCGCCACCAGCACGCGTGCCCCCTCAGGCAGCGCGACCCGGGCCAGCGCCTCGGCCGCGTGCGCCAGGTCCAGCGACGCAAAAACGACGCCGGTCACCCGACCCGATTCGATCACGGGCATCGCGAAAGGAATCGCGCGCAGCCCCGAAATCCGGCCGTAGATCGGCTCGCCCATGACGAATCGCCGCTGCGACAACGCCTGCCGGAAATAGCCGCGGTCGGCCGCGGTCGCGTCGCCGATCGCGCCCCGGGCGTGGCACACGACCTGGCCATCCACGGCCAGCAGCCCGATGTTCGAATACATGCGGTAGCGATCGCGCAGGCTTTCGAAGTAGGCCTGGCAGCGGCCGCGGCCGTCCAGGCGCAGATCCGGCATGGCGGCGATCGCGCCCAGCAACTGCTCGGCGGCATCGGCGGCGCGGTCCTGGTTGGCGGCGAGCAGGGAGGCCGCGAACTTCAATTGCGACTGCGCCATTTCGGTGGCGGCGCGTGTTTCGCGCACCGCCACCCACAGCGAAAGCGCGAACATCGGGAGCACGGCGGCCACCATGAGCAGCACCAGCCGCTCCCGCAAATTCAGCCTTCCCTGCATCGAGCCTCCATCTGGAGCGGGTGCGTGGCCCGCGTGAGACTCAGTGTAGTCCGCGCGGCTGGCTCATCACCAGGGCGGCAGCGCCTCGTCCTTGAGCTGGCCGCGCAGCTGCGCATAGTCGGGAACCACGGTGCGCACCGTCTCCCAGAAACGGGGGCTGTGGTCCATCACGCACAAGTGGCTGAGTTCATGCGCCACCACATAGTCGATCACCGGCAGGCGGAAATGGACCAGCCGCCAGTTCAGGCGGATCACACCGTTGGCATCGGCCGTGCCCCAGCGGGTGCCTGCGCTGCTCAGGGCCAGCTTGTTCCACTTGACGCCCAGTTGCGGCGCGAAGTGGTCGAGCCGTTCGGTGAACAGGCGCTTGGCCTGCTGCATCAGCCAGGCCTGCACCGCGTCGCGCACCTGCGCCGGGTCGGCGTTCTGCGCCAGTCCGACATGGAGCGTATGCCGCGTCATGCCGGGCAGTGCCTGGCCGTCGGTGTTGAGCACGGCCCCCACTTCATCGAACGCGTGGCGCGGGTCGAGCACCACGATCACCGGCTCGCCCAGGAACGGGAAAGTCGCGCCGTCCTTCCATTCGATGCGGGCCGATTCGATGCGCCGGCGGCGTTCGCAGGCCTCATCGAGTTTCTTGACGATCCAGCCGGACTTGCTTTGCACGGCGGCGTCGATCTCGTGCAGCGGCACCCACTTGGGCGCCGTCACGGTCAGCCCCTCGGGCCCGATGGAGAAGCCGATGTTGCGGCGCTTGGCGCGGCGAAATTCGAAGGCCACCACCGAGTCGCCCAGCACCGCCTCGCGGTTGGCGCGCGGGTGGCGGAACGACGCCGGTGTGAGGACATCGTCCAGCAACTGCGCCGGCCTGGGGTCCGCCGGCACTTCCGCCGGGCTCCGGACGCGCGGCTTGCGCTCCGGTGGCGGCCCTTTTCGCTTGCGCTCGCCGGGCGTCAGCGCGGGTGCGGAGTCAAAGAAATCGAGAGTGAGCTGCAACAGCCGATGCATGGGCTGAGAGTTTAGCGGCTGCAACGCCGGTGGACGCCGCCGGAGTGGTTCGTTCGGGCTATTGCGGGGCCCGAACGGGCCCCTCGCCGTAGGCTTCGGGGTCCAGCCGGTGCATCTCCGACTCGATCCAGGCTTCGACCTCGCGCATCAATTCGTCGGGG
>JAQGMS010000482.1 GCA_028292245.1 Ramlibacter sp. | reverse complement strand
CGGTGGTGGCATCCGAAGTGAAGGCACTAGCCGAGCAGACCGCCAAGGCGACCGGTGAGATCGGCCAGCAGATCACAGGTATCCAGAACGCGACCCAGGAGTCGGTGGGTGCGATCAGGGAGATCAGCGGCACCATCGAAAAGCTGTCGGAGATTTCATCGACCATCGCGGCCGCCGTGGAAGAGCAGGGTGCGGCGACCCAGGAAATCTCCCGCAACGTCCAGCAGGCCGCGCAGGGCACTCAGCAGGTCAGCTCCAATATCACCGACGTGCAGCGCGGCGCCAGCGAGACCGGATCGGCCTCGTCTCAGGTACTTTCCGCGGCGCAGTCGCTGTCCGGCGACAGCAACCGCCTCAAGCTCGAGGTCGGCAAGTTCCTCAATTCGGTAAGGGCGGCTTGACGCGGTTATTCCGGCTGCAGCACATGCGGGGCCGCGGGCGTCTGTCGGCGGAACAGGATCCGCTGGTACAGCCAGCCGTTCGCCACCAGCACCAGCCCAAGGCACATGAAGGACAGCGCGCGGTAAACACCGGCCAGCGTCGACATGTCGATCACGAAGGCCTTCAGGATCGTCAGCGCGATCACCACCGCCGAGGCGAGGCGGGCGCGCTGCGAATTCAACGGGATGCCGATGCCGAGCAACGCCACCCCGAACGCCAGCCATGCGACCGAATAGGTGTACTGCTCGGCCCCGGTGGTGACGCCACTGTTCATCACCGGACCATGATAGAGCCGGCGGATTTCGAACGTGACATAGGTCAGCGCCAGGATCAGCGCTGCCGCGGCGATGCTGTTGCCGTAGGCAGGCCGGCGTCGGCCCGCCACGGCATAGGACAACAGCAGGGCGAGCACCGCGGGCAGGGCATAACCGAGCAGAAGCAGATTGAAGAAGACGCCGCCGACGTCCTCGCGCCAGATGACGGGATTCTCCAGGAACAGCAGCCCGAACAGGGCGGCCAAGCCCGCGAAAACGGTCAGCAGGATTGCACTGGCATTGTGGACGACACTGCCGGTCCTGAACCGCAAGCGTTCGAGGCCGATCGCCATCGCCAGCGCCGAGCACACCTGCAGCGCCACTTCGGTGAGGCCGGCACTGTTGTTGTAGACATCGCCGCCGTTGACGGCGTGGCGGATTTCCATGAACACCAGCAGCACCGTGAACAGGATGGCCGCGGCCTCTACGGTTCGCAGCGGGGCGTCGTCGCCGCGGCGCCGCAGGAAGATGCTTGCCGCCCAGAACGACAGCGCTGGAATGCCGTAGCCCCACAGCAGCCAGTTGAAGATCGGGGTGGCGCCGACCGCGCTGCCGAGGATGCGCGGCTCATAGCCGATCCGCAGCACCACGATGCCGGCCAGGATGGCCGAGAGCGAGCGGAGGAACGGGATCGGCCGCTGCATCGAAATCCAGGCAGTGCCGAGCGACGTCAGCGCCAGCGCGATGGTGAGCCAGCCTTTTTCCAGCGCAAAGGTCAGCGCCAGCGCCAGTGCCGCCAGCGCGCCGGTGGCGAATAGCGCGATCGAAATCGGCAGGCCCCGCCGGTTGTCGCGCTTGGTCAGGGTTTCGGTGGCGGCGGCGAACGCGACCGCCAGCACCACCGCCACGATGGCGAACGGGATCGAGCGGTCGAGATGGGCGATGCGGGCATAGAGCGCGACCAGAAGCGCCAGCGGCGTGAACACGCCCGCGGCCGACCATATCACCGGGATGATGGCGCCGGCCGAGCGGTCCTGTGCCAGAAATCCGGCGGCCAGGAACCCGATTGCGAAGATCGTCGCTGACATCAAATGCGATGCAACGGAGCTGTCGGTGGCCACGGGGCCGATACCCGGCAAGGGACCGCCCGGCAGCACCAGCATGTCCGGATTGCCGCGGATCGCCCATTCGGCGAACACCACGAACACCAGCGCCGCGGCGGCGCCGACCGCGCCGGTAGCGGCATCGGCGCGCCATGCCACCAACAAGGTGCCGGCCACCAGGATCGCAAACACGATGATCGCGGTATCGGCATGCGCGCTGTTCAGCACGATCAGGGTAGCGCCCGCGAGATAGGCCGCGAGCGAACCGGACGAGATCGGCTCGATCTCACCATCCGTGGCGGCCGGACCGAACATGAATCCGCACACCACCAGCAATGCGGCGAGCACGAAGCCTGCGATCACATGGAACGCATGCGGCGCGATCATCGACGGTCCGCATTGCAGGCAGGGGAAAGTCCAGAACAGCGCAAACACGATGGTGGTGACCGCGAGCCAGCGCCACAGCCTGATTCGCGCCAGCCCGAACGCCGCCGCCGTGACGATGGCGAGATAGACATACAGCGCCCAGAAGTCCGGTTTGTCGGATGACACCAGAACCGGCGTGATGAAGGCGGCGGCGATGCCGAGGCCGGCCAGCGCCGGCCCGTGCAGCAATGCCGCGGCCAGCGTGCCCAGCGCCACTATCCCCAGCAGGATGAACGCCGTCGCCGGCGCGAGGAAATCGTACAAGGCATAGGCCGCGTAGACCGTCGCGAAAGCCACCGCGGTGCCGGCGGCGGTGAGGATCGCCGGAATGTTGGCGATCGGCAACGCATCGATCGCCGAGATGCTTTCCTTGCGGCGGGTCCATTCCCCGGCGGCGAGCAGAGCCAGCGCGAACGCGCCACCGAGCGCGGTGCGTACCTTGTCCGAGATCAGTCCCGCCTCGATCGAATAGCGGACCATGAAGAATCCGCCGAGCGCCAGCGTCAATCCGCCGACCCAAACCACCCAGCGGGTGCCGATGCGCTCCTCGAAGCCGGGCGACGGCTGCGGCAGCGGCGGTGGCACCGGCATATCCTCCACCGACGCCGGCAGCGGCGTGACGTCGGGTTGAATTGGCGGCGCCTCTGCTTCGGTCGTCTCAATCCTGGTCTGGTCCGAAGCCGATGGCGCGATCGGAGCTTCCTGCGGCGGCAGCGGCGGCGGCGCGGCCGTGATCGTCGCCACAGGCATTGCTTCCAGCGCATCCAGCCGCGCGCGCAACGCGGCGACCTGATTGAACGCCTTGTTGGCGAAGACAAGCGCGACAAGGGCGATCACGAACGCAAAGAAGTCGAGCGGCGAATCGAACATCAGGCCTCCAGGCGATCGGCCCGATTTCAGGGCTCCGCGTTACATTCTCTGCGTGCAAATACGGCCACGGAGACCGCTTTCACGCTCTGTTTCAATTCGGTAAGTGTGAATTCAGCCGATAAAAGTTCAAATACCACGGGGTGGTATTTCGATCTGGCCCGACAATCAGTCGAGATCGATGCGGAACGGCCGGCCTTCGACCATCATGTTGCCGGGACCCATTTCGTCCAGCGCGCGCAGCATCCGTCCCTCGCGCCCCAGCGCCTTGTCCGCCAGGCCGACGATCAAGCGGTTCGGCGAGGCGATCGCGGAGGCTGCCCGAATTTGCCGCGCGATGGAAATTTCGTCGCGGTGCGGATTGAGCATGCAGGCGGCGGCAAAGGCGCTAGCGGTCGAGCGGCTGATGCCGGCATAGCAATGCACCACCAGCGGCGCATTGCGATCCCAGCCGCGCACAAAGCTCAGCACCTGCTCGACGTGGGAGTCCGACGGAGCGACAAAGCCGTCCAGCTGCTCGGTGATGTCATCCATCTGCACCCGCAGATGATTGGCCTCGAGCACCGATTCCGGCCGCTGCACCTGATTGACGTTGGCCATCACCGTGAGGATGTGGCTGGCGCCGGTGGCTTTGACGGTGTCGGGCAGGGCGGCGAGCGAGCAGACGTGAATCATCGCGGTCCTTTGGTCGGGGCAATTATAGTACGTAAGGTAGGCAAAGCGAAGCGTGCCCACCACAACGT
>JAQGMS010000371.1 GCA_028292245.1 Ramlibacter sp. | reverse complement strand
CTTTTGCTTGCCGAGCTTCAGCATGAGGTCGATGACGTCGGGCTCGTTCAGATCGTAAGCGAAAACGTCGACGCTCAGATTCGGCTTTTGCAGCACTTCATTCAGCAGATCGAAGACCTTGCTGCGGGCCGTGAAGCCGAGCCATTCATATTCGTCGCGGAAGGTGAATTTCTCGCCCTGCGCGTTGACGCCCGATTGCTGGCTGGTGTCGAAGACGAGCTCGGCGTCGCTCGGCTTGATCTTCGCTTTCAGGCCGAAGTGGCGGACAAAGGCTTGCGACTGGGTAAAGCCGCGGGTGAAGCCCAATTCCAGGCCCTTCTTTTCGAACCCGTCGACGAGGATGGTGACGGCGGCGCTGAGCTTGGGATCGAGCGGTTGCAGCGACTTGTTCTCGAAAAAGCGCGGCGTGACCGTATAGGTGTATTCGCCGAGGAACGGCTTGATGCCATGGATCGAGCCGGGAATATGCAGCCAGCGGAATTTGTGGATCGGCGCATTGATGCTCGAGGTCGCGGGCTCCTTGGGATCCTGCGCATGATCGGCCGGCGTCTCGAACCGCAGATTGTTCTGGATGAAAAAGCCGTCCTGACCCTTTGGCTGGCAATGGATGGTAAATCCGGCCAGGTTCCTGGTGCTCTTCTTGTCCGCGAAATTGAAGGCGAGAAGTGTCTTGGCGTCGCCGCGATATGCGATGACCGAGAAAGTGCCGTTCTTGGCGGTTGTGCTGCTCATGGAATGGCTCCCGCTGCCCGCAATGGGAATTGCTGCAAATGCACTTGATTTATTCAATCAAAGGAAGATCAATCAGATTGATCATACTACAGATTGCATTTCGGCGCACGGGAAAAATAGCTTCGGACAACGGGCCATTTCAAATCCGCTCGACTAAAGTCTCGCGATCGCTCGGCTCCCGCCGCCGCGGGCTGATCTTCCGCGCTGCCGCGCGCAAGCCCGCGCAGCCGGCAAGCGATCGATTGGCGCCGGTGTGGAACCTGCGCGTAGGACTCTTATTAAGTCGGAGGACCTGAATATAGCCAATCGCCAGCGTGGATCGGCGTTTGATGAACTCATTGTTTTTGCGGATTGGCACTGCCGGCTGGAGCATACCGTCGCAATACAATGGCGACATGCCGGCCGGCGGGAGCCATCTTGAGCGCTACGCACGCCGTCTCACCGCGGTCGAGATCAATTCGTCATTCCACCGACCGCACCAAGGCAAAACCTATCAGCGTTGGGCGCAGTCGACGCCATCGAACTTTCGTTTTTCGGCAAAACTGCCGAAGACCATGACGCACGAACAGCGGCTCGCCGGTTGCGGCGCGCTGCTCGACCGCTTTGCGGAGGAGGTGGCCGGTCTGGGGGACAAGCTCGGCGCCGTGCTGGTACAACTGCCGCCGAAACTTGTCCTGGAAAAGCGCGTGGCCAGTCGCTTCTTTCGCGAACTGCGCAAGCGCATCGATGCGCCGGTCGCCTGCGAGCCGCGGCACGCGAGCTGGTTTACGCCCAATGTGAACGCGTGGCTGGCAGAACGGGGTATCGCGCGTGTTGCTTCCGATCCGGCGCCGGTGCCGGAAGGCCGCGAGCCCGGTGGATGGAGCGGGCTCGTCTATTATCGCTGGCATGGGTCGCCGCGAGTCTATTATTCCGACTACGACCCAGCGGCGCTGGCGGCGCTCGCCAAACGCCTTGATGAGCAGATCGGGCGGGGCATTCCGACCTGGTGCATCCTCGATAACACCGCGTCCGGCGCGGCTCTGGGAAATGCACTGGCGCTGACGGCGCAGGTTTAGCTTGGACCGCTCTAGTCAGGATCGCCGCGGGCTGATCTTCCATGTGGCCGCGAGCAGCCCCGCGGTCATCAGGCCGCTTACCACAGCGACGATGGGAATCGACAACGCCAGTGCGGCGGTCGCGGCCCATCCGATCGAGGAAAACGCCTCCGCGAAAGTCGCAAACCGCGACGAGGTCTGGCGGCGGCGAAACTGGCTGCGGCGGGCCTGGACGCGAAACCAGAGCTGGATGGCGGTGGCCGATGTCGCCGCGATGACGACGCCTGACGCTGAAATTGCGGCCTGCAGCGGCGAGGCCACGGCGAGCGCGATCACCAGCGGCGCGAAGATGACGCCGATCGCGATCAGCACGACTTCGATCTTGGCGCGGGTCACGCGCGAGGCCGGCAGCGGCGCGGTCGCCACCAGATCGGCGGCGTCTTCGCCGGATATGGTCAGCCAGGCGAGGCCGCCGGCGAGCTGGCCCGCCGCCATCACGATCACGGGCGTGATCAGCACGATGGCGGTGGAACTGTCGGCAAAGCTTCGCCACAGCATCAGCGCCGGCGGCACCAGATACAAAAGCTGCATGAGCGTCTGCGACACCAGCCATGGATCGCGCCGCAGCAGCACCAATTCCTTCCAGCGCAGCGCCTGTTGCGGCGAATGGGCGCGAAACGCCCGGCGGCGCGGACCCTGATGGGCTGGCGCTGCATGCGCCGAGGCGCTGACGACGGTGTCGGCAAATCGCGGCGAGAAGATCGCCATCACAGCGCCGAGCAGCACGAGGCCGCCGGCCAGCAGGCAGAGCAGCGCCTCGCCGTCGCCGAGCGCGGCGCGCGCCGGCCACCACAGCAGGCTCTCCATGTCGGGTGCGAACGCCGCGGCGGCATCCGAGGTCAAGACCGTGAACCGCGACAGCGTGCCGTAGGACAGGATCGCTGCGACCTGCAGCGCGATGACAAAGCCGGCGCCGATGATGGCGGCCAGAATCTGCGCGGCGAGCCGAGTCCGGCTTGGTCCGATCAGGTGAAACAGCACGATGGTGACCGCGATCGCGACCGCCGCGGCCGAAAGACCGATCGCGGCGACGACGCCGTAGGCGGAAAACCACCTGACGCCGCCGCCGATCACCAGCACGTCGACAAACGGCGTCGACAGCAACAGCGCCATGGCGATCACCGACAGCGCGATCGCTGCGATGCGTATCGAAAACACATTGGCGAGCCTGGCCGGCGAAGACATGATCAGATCGAGATCGGCGCGCGCATAAAACACCCGCGTCACCGATTCGATCGCCTGCGACAGCATCAGCGCCCATGCCAGAAACACGGTCGCGGTGATGACGATCAGGGTGGATTTGTCGAGCGGCGACTGCAGGTCCGCGAACCTGCCGATCACGGCGTAGGCCGGCAGATGCATGATG
>JAQGMS010000505.1 GCA_028292245.1 Ramlibacter sp. | reverse complement strand
CGATCGTGCCCCACCTCCGGACCCCGCATGAACGAAAAACCGCCCGCCCTTCCCCACGCCGATTACCAGCGCTTCGAAAGCATGCGCCAGTACGAAGCGATGCTCGATGAGTTGATCCCGCAGACTCAGCGCGTCATTCGCATCTTCGACAAGTCGCTGTCGGCGGCCTACAACGCGTCGGCGCGCTGTGAGTTTCTGCGCCAGTTCCTGCGCGCCGATCCGCTGAACCGGCTGTTCATCATCGTCCACGAAGCGGACAGCATCGAGCGCTTCTGCCCGCGCTTCGTGACACTGCTTCAGCGCTACGGACATACCGCCCAGGTCAGGCAGACCCCGCGAGCCGGCAGCCATCTCTATGACCCATTTGTCATATTCGATGCGAGCCATTACCTGCATCGCTTCCACTACGATCACATGCGCTATGCCCGGGGCCTCGACGAGGTCGAGGGCACGCAGCAGTTGCTCGATCGGTTCGGTGAGCTCTGGGAGGTGTCGACGCCGGCCGCGGCAACCGGAGTTGTCGGGCTTTAGCGACGCTTCACGATTGCCAGGTACGTAAGCTGCCAGTAAGCACCTTCAGCGCGGAGCTGGTAAAATGTTCATGACGATCGGGTAGGTCGCTCACGAATGGCAGCCATGGCGGCCGTTCGTTATTTCACGTTCAACCGTGTAATGTTCTCCTAAAGGAAAAAAACATGAAACGCTCGCTCCTTATCGTCGCCCTCGTGGCGATCGGCCTTACCGCCTGCAGTAAGAAAGAAGAGAAAGTCGTGACGCCGCCCCCCGCGTCGACCGCACCGTCCACCACCACGGCACCTTCGCCGACGCCCGCACCTGGCGCCGACACGTCGACGCCTGGCTCGGCCGGCAGCACGTCCGGAATGGGCAGCTCGAGCTCCAGCTCCAGCAGCACCTCGCCGATGGGCACCACGCCTTCGTCGCCGACGTCGCCCAGCGAGTCGAAGCCCGAAGAGAAGAAGTAATCTCGCGCTTCAACGAAAAAGCCGGCTTTCGAGCCGGCTTTTTCATTTGCGGAAAGATCTACGTTGCTTCCTGCTCGCTGCTGCGCGTTCGCAGGGCATTCACTGCCCCTTTAGGCGGCTGTCGCCGCTCCATGCAGTGTGTAGCGGCGGGAGCCGACTAAGCCCGCCTCAAAATGCCCTGCGGAGCGACGAGGGGGCGCAGCAGGAAGCAACGGAGGTGTTTCCCGCCGTGCGGAGCGGTATCTCAAGTCGCGGCGCCAGCCGCCTAAGCCCCGCTTTCAATGCCCTGCGGAGCCGCATAGCTGCGAAGCAGGAAGCAGGAAGCAGGAAGCAACGTAGACCTTTTATGTAATCTGCCGCCAGTCGATACCGTCGCCTTGCGTCGCCACGCATATCCAATCCGGGGCGCAGTTGAGCGCTGCTGACATCGCGGCGCGCGCGAGGTCGGGGGTATTGTTCTGCGCCGAGAGATGCGCCGCGATGAAGTGCTGGAAACGGCTGCAATCGATGCCGCCGAGTATGCGCGCCGCAGTTGCATTGTCGAGATGGCCCAGACGGCCCGAAATCCGGCGCTTCAGGCTCGGCGGATACGGGCCGTTCATCAGCAGGTCCAGCTCGTGATTGCATTCGAGCACCAGCGCATCGATGCCCGAAAGCATGCGCTGGATGTGCGGGGTCGAATCGCCCGTATCGGTGAGGAGACCCAGGCGCCTGTCGCCGTCGCTGAACACGAACTGCGAAGGCTCGCGCGCATCGTGCGGCACGGGATAGGGGTGAACTTCTAGATCGCCGATCGCAAACGGCGTGTGGCTGTCGATAAGGTTGAGGCGAGGGATCATCGAGCCCCGCCGCCCCATTGCGACGAGCGTGCCGTAGGTCAGGTAGACCGGAAGGTCGTAGCGCCGCGCAAGACGCCCGACCCCACCGGCGTGATCGTCGTGCTCATGCGTGATGAGGATCGCCGCGAGATCGCCGGGCTCGAGCCCGAGACGCGCCAGCCGCCTCGTCGTCTCCGTAATGTTGAAGCCGCAGTCGACGAGTATCCGCGTGGTGCCGCACTCGACGAGAAGGCCGTTGCCGTCGCTGCCGCTGCCGAGTGATGCGAAGCGCATCACGAAGCGTGAGGCGGCAGAGATGAGTAGTGACGCGTGATCTTGCCGATGCCCGGTAGTGAAACGATGGTCCCCCGCCTCACCCCTATCGGCAGCCCCCGCACCCCTGCCCCCACACGCTTTATTTCAGCTGATCGTAAAGCAGCGAAAGGATCCGCGTCGCTGTCGCCGACTGCTCTTTGCCGCCTTCCTTGTTGAGCACGTTGACTTGGGCGCGCTCGCCTTCGTCTTTCACGAGCACGCGATACTGCTCGTTCTTCTGCTTGTCGCTATTGCCCCAGAACTTGAATCGCGACAATAGCCCTTTGTTGTCCGCGGTCTTGTTGTCGACGTCCGGATCGATGTAGCGCACGTAGTACACGCCTTTCGAACGGTCCCGGTCTTCGACCGTGAAGCCGACGCGATCGAGTGCGAGGCCGACGCGGCGCCATGCCCGATCGAACTGTTCATTGAGCGCCAGCGCGCCGGTGCCGTC
>JAQGMS010000052.1 GCA_028292245.1 Ramlibacter sp. | reverse complement strand
CTGCAGGACTCGGTCAACAAGCGCATGGTCAACGCCGACGCCAAGCTGAAGGAAATCTTCGGCAAGGCCCAGGTCTCCATGTTCGAGATGGCCGGCCCCATCGGCAAGCACGTCAAGTAAGGCGCGCTTTCCTGGCACTCGACAAGGCCGGTGCAAGCCGGCCTTTTTCGTTTGGGATCGGCAACTCATGAATTCACTCGAAGACCTCGTCCGCAAGACAGCGCCGGCCGCCGACTACTGGTCGGCGCGCGCAGTGACCGAAACGTCGGAGCAACTGACGGTGCGGCGCGACGTCGCGCAAGCTCCTACCCGGCAGCGCGACGCCGGCGTGATGCTCAGCGTCGTGTACCAGGGTGCACTCGGCTATGCGGCGACGAGCGACATGTCCGAGGGCGGGCTGCGCAGCGCGTTTGCGCGCGCGTTCGACCTGGCCCGGGCCAGCGCGGGCAACAGCGTCTTCGACTACAGCGAAGCGGACTTGCCGAAGACCTCCGGCAGCTTCCGCTCGCCCAACGAGCGGCCCGCGACTGCGCTTTCCTTGCGCGAGAAGTTCGAACTGCTCGGCGAGGTCTGCGCCAGCGCCAATCTCGGCGACGCCATCGTCGACCGCACCGCGTCGCTGTGGACCACCCACACGGAGCAGCTGCACCTGACGCCCGACGGCGGCCGCATCGAGCAGGTGTGGGACTTCATCGTGCCGGGCATCAGCGCCGTTGCCAGCGCCGGCGGCGATACCCAGATCCGCACTGCTGCGGGCCAATACAACGGTTTCTGCCAGCAAGGCGGGCTCGAAGTGCTCGAGCGCGCGAAATTCGCGCAGGACGGCCCGCGCGTCGCGCGTGAGGCCCTCGAGTTGGTGAACGCGCCGAACTGCCCCGAGGGCGAGATGGACGTGATCCTGATGCCCGACCAGATGATGCTGCAGATCCACGAGAGCATCGGCCACCCGCTCGAGCTCGACCGTATCCTCGGCGACGAACGCAATTTCGCCGGCACCAGTTTCGTCACGCTCGACATGTTCGGCCACTACCAGTACGGCAGCGAACTGCTCAACGTGAGTTTCGCCCCCGACGCGCCGGCCGAATTCGCCGGCTTCGCCTTCGATGACGATGGCGCGGCGGCCAGCCGCGAATGGATCATCCGCCAAGGCGTGCTGCAGCGGCCGCTGGGCGGCACCGTGTCGCAAGCCCGCGCGCAGCACCTGCGGCCTGGCATCGCCGGCGTGTCCACCACGCGCGCGTGCAGCTGGAACCGGCCGCCGATCGACCGCATGAGCAACCTGAACGTGGAACCCGGCGATTCCTCGCTCGAGGAGATGATCGCGAGCATCGAGTACGGCGTCCTGATGCGCACCAACTCGTCGTGGAGCATCGACGATTCGCGCAACAAGTTCCAGTTCGGCTGCGAATACGGCCAGATGATCCGCCACGGCCGGCTCGCCGAAGTGGTGAAGCGGCCCAACTACCGCGGCATCTCGGCCAGCTTCTGGCGCTCGCTGGCAATGGTCGGCAACCGCGGCACTTTCGAAATCATGGGGACGCCCTATTGCGGCAAGGGCGAGCCCAACCAGGTGATCCGCGTCGGGCATGCCGCACCTCCGTGCAAGTTCCGCAAGGTCTCGGTTTTCGGGGGAGCCCACTGATGCGCGCCGAATTCGACCAGCTGGCCGACGCGGTGTGCACGCCGGTTGCCGGCGTTGACCGCACGACGCTGTACTACGCCGCGGAGTCGTCCGACTTCATCCGCTTCAACCATGCCGCCGTGCGTCAGGCCACCCACGTATCGCAGAGCTACGGCACCGTGTCGGTGGTGGCCGGCGCCCGGCAGGCAACCGGCAAGATCAGCCTCACCGGCGATGTCGCGGCCGACACGCGCGCGTTGCTGGCCGAACGCTCCGTGCTTGTCGATCGGCTGCCTTTGGTGCCGGAGGATCCGTACCTGCAACTGCCGCCGGATGTCGTGTCGACCGAGCGGGATGAGGCCGGGCAATTGCCCGCCGCGGCACAAGTGATCGACGCCGTCGCCACGCACGCCGCCGGTACGGATCTGGTGGGCTTTTACGCCGGCGGTCCGATTGCCCGCGGCTTCGCCGACAGCCGCGGCCAGCGCAACTGGCACCGCGTCGAGAGCTTCCACTTCGAGTGGTGCCTCTATCGGGGCGGGGACCAGGCCGTGAAATCCGCCTACGCCGGGTCCACCTGGGACGAAGCGGCGTTTGCCGCCAAGGTGGCGGCGGCGCGAGAGCAGGTCGAACTGCTGTCGCGGCCGCAGAAGACATTGGCGCCCGGCGAATACCGCGTCTACCTCAGTCCAGTCGCCGTGGCGGACCTGCTATCAACGCTCAGCTGGGGCGGCTTCGGCCACAAGGATGTCCAGACCGGCGTCAGCACGCTGATCCTGGCGCATCGCGGGCAGGCGCAGTTCCATTCCAGCATTGCGCTGTCCGAAGCAACGGCCGGAGGTATCGCGCCCCGCTTTCAATCCGACGGCTTCGTCAAGCCCGACGCGGTACCGCTCATCGATGCGGGCCGTATCGCGCAAACGCTGGTGTCGCCGCGCAGCGCAACCGAATACGCCACCACCGCCAACGGCGCCAACGCCGAGGAATCCCCGGAATCGCTGGCGATGGCCGGCGGCGACCTGCCGTTTGCCGACGCGCTCGCCGCGCTGGGCACGGGCGTCTACATCAGCAACCTCCACTACCTCAATTACAGCGATCGCCAGGCCTGCCGCATGACGGGCATGACGCGCTTCGCCTGCTTCTGGGTCGAGCGGGGCAAGTTGGCCGCACCCATCTCGGTCATGCGCTTCGACGATTCGCTGTTGCGGATGTTCGGCAGCGGGCTGGTGGCGCTGACGCAAACCCCGGAGCTGGTACCCGACTCATTGACCTACGAAGAGCGGCACCTGCGCAGTGTCACCGCGCCGGGTGCGATCGTGGAAGGCTTCCGCTTCACCCTTTAGCCGCTCGCTGCAAGGCCGCGCTGGTGATGCTGCTGAGCGTGCCGCGGGTCGTGATGACATCCGGGTCGAGCATCACCTCGATCAGCGTTCCTTGCTTGCGCTCGAGCGCTGCCACCAGTTCAGGCTCGAACTGCTCGGTGCGCGTGATGCGCACACCCGCGTAACCGTAGGCGCGCGCCAGCCCGGCGAAGTCGGGGTTCGCCAATTGCGTGCCGCTGACGTGCTCGGGATAGTCGCGCTCCTGGTGCATCCGGATGGTGCCGAACATGCCGTTGTTCAGGAGCACGACGATGCTCTTGGCGCCGTACTGCGCCGCCGTCGCCAGCTCCTGCCCGTTCATGAGGAAGTCGCCGTCGCCGGTCATCGTCAGCGCGACGCGTCCGGTCACGATGTTGGCGGCGATGCCGGCCGGCACGCCGTAGCCCATCGCGCCCACCGTCGGAGCGAGTTGCGTCTTGAGCCCCTTGGCCAGGCCGTGGTGCTTGAAGAACCGATGCACCCAGCTCGCGAAGTTGCCGGCGCCGTTGGTCAGCACCGCGTCTTCGGGCAGGTGCTTCTTGAGCAGGGCGACGATCGCCGGCATGTCGATCTCGCCAGGCAGCGGCTGCGGAACCAGGTTCCCCTCGTAGTCCGCGTGCGCGGCCTCGGTCCAGGCGCTCCACGGCAGCTCGGGCGGAGCGGTGAGGACCTCCAGCGAGCGGGCGGCGGCGTTCATCGTGGCATTGATCGCCAGGTCGGCTTGGTAGACGCGATTCAGTTCCTCCGCGCTCGCGTGGATATGCACCAGCTTCTGCTTCGCCTTCGGCGCCTGCAACAGCGTATAGCCGCCGGTGGTCATCTCGCCCAGGCGCGGGCCGATGGCCAGGATCAGGTCGCTGTCCTTGATGCGCGCCGCCAGTTTCGGGTTCAGGCCGATGCCGACGTCGCCTGCGTATTGAGGGTGATGGTTGTCGAAGGTGTCCTGGAACCGGAAGGCGTTGCCGACCGGAAGGTTCCAGTTCTCGGCGAAGCGCTGCAAGGCCTGCGCCGCCTGCGGTGT
Organism: Ramlibacter sp.; assembly: GCA_028292245.1. Taxonomy (GTDB): domain Bacteria; phylum Pseudomonadota; class Gammaproteobacteria; order Burkholderiales; family Burkholderiaceae_C; genus Ramlibacter. The sequence goes on along the minus strand of JAQGMS010000052.1, from coordinate 9,595 downwards.
CCAGCCGCCGCCCCCGGCGATGACGAAGGGTTTTTTCGATTGCAGCAGCAACTCGCGCAACTCGCGCAGCGACCCCGGATCGCTCCAGGCCTGGACTGCCTCGACGCGCGCCAACGGCCGCGCCGTGCTCGTCTTCACCAGCATGTCTTCCGGCAGCACCAGCACCACCGGCCCCGGCCGGCCGTTCATCGCGGTGGCGAAGGCACGTGCCACGTATTCGGGAATGCGGTCGGGCTCGTCGATGCGTTCCACGCGCTTGGCCATTCCTTTGGTGCTGGGCCCAAAGAAACTCGAATACTCCACTTCCTGGAACGCTTCGCGGTCGCGCTGGTCGCTGGCCACGTCGCCGACGAACAGCACCATCGGCGTCGAATCCTGGAACGCCGTGTGGACGCCGATCGCGGCATTGGTGGCGCCGGGGCCGCGCGTGACGAAGCACACGCCGGGCCGGCCGCTGAGCTTGCCGTGGGCCTCGGCCATGTAGGCCGCGCCGCCTTCCTGCCGGTTGATGATGAAACGGATCTGCTCGCGATAGGCATGAAAGCCGTCGAGCACGGCGAGGTAACTTTCACCGGGCACGCCGAACGCGTGCGTGACACCTTGAGCCACCAGGCATTCGACGATCAGGTGGCCCGCGATCTGCCCGTTCTGCGCTGTGCTCATAAGCTTGACTCGATTAACGTTTTGGTGAATTATTCGGCCATGCCCAGAGTACCAGCCCTAGCCGCCGATGAGCGATTGCGCGATGCGGACCGCTCGCAAGCCACCATCTTAGCGGCGGCGCGCGACGAGTTCGCCGAACACGGCCTGGGCGGCGCGCGCATGGACCGCATGGCCGAACGGGCGGGCCTGAACAAGCGGCTGATCTACTACTACTTCGAGGACAAGGAAAAGTTGTTCCAGGCGGTGCTGGAGCAGGCCTACCTGGACATCCGCGAACAGGAACGCAAGCTCAACCTGCTGGAGGTGGCACCGACAGAGGCGTTGCGCCGGCTGGTCGAATTCACTTGGCGCTACTACCTCGACCACCCGGAATTCCTCACCTTGCTCAACAGTGCCAACCTGCATCGCGCCCGGCACCTGGAAGGCTCCGAGCGGGTGCGCGAGATGAATTCACCGTTGATCGCGACCCTGGGCGAAGTGCTGGAGCGCGGCCGCAAGGAGGGCACTTTCCGCGGGGGCGTGGACCCGGTGCAGCTCTACGTTTCAATCGCCGGGCTGTCCTACTTCTACCTGTCCAACAGCCACACACTGTCCGCCATCTTCGGCCGCGACCTGCTCTCGGCCAAAGCGCGCAACGAGCGCCTGGCGCACATGTGCGATGTCATCCTGGGCTACGTGCTGCGGGACTGACCCATGGCTTGCAAACACGGCAAGCGCCCGCTACAATTCACCAGACGGTTAATTACAACTCCTCAGCTCTCGAGAGGACCTCATCATGGCCACCCAAAGACTCGGAATCATCATGCACGGCGTCACCGGACGCATGGGCATGAACCAGCACCTGATCCGCTCCATCGTCGCGATCCGCAACCAGGGCGGCGTCACGCTCTCCAACGGCGACAAGGTCATGCCCGACCCGATCCTCATCGGCCGCAACGCCGAGAAGATTGCGGCCCTCGCCAAGGCGCACGGCATCGAACGCTGGGGCACCGACCTCGACAAGGCGCTGGAGGACAAGGACGACACGGTCTTCTTCGACGCCGGCACCACGCAGATGCGCCCCACGCTGCTGGCCAAGGCGATCCGCGCGGGCAAACACGTGTACTGCGAAAAACCGATCGCCACCAACTTGAATGAAGCGGTTGAAATTGCGCGGCTGGCGCAGAAGTCGGGACTGAAGCATGGCGCCGTGCAGGACAAGTTGTTCCTGCCCGGCCTGCGCAAGCTCGACATGCTGCGCCGCGCCGGCTTCTTCGGCAGGATGCTGTCGGTGCGGCTGGAGTTCGGCTACTGGGTGTTCGAAGGCGACCTGCAGCCGATCCAGCGCCCGAGCTGGAACTACCGCAAGGAAGACGGCGGCGGCATGATCCTGGACATGATGTGCCATTGGCGTTATGTGCTGGACAACCTGTTCGGCGAGGTGAAGTCGGTCTCCTGCATAGGCGCCACGCACATCCCCGAGCGCTGGGACGAGGACGGCAAGCCCTACAAGGCCACCGCCGACGACGCGGCCTACGCCACGGCCGAACTGATCGGCCATAACGGCGAGCCGGTGATCGCGCAGATGAACATGTCCTGGGCCACCCGTGTGCGTCGCGACGACCTGGTCACCTTCCACGTCGACGGCACGCACGGCTCGGCCGTCGCGGGCCTGACCTCGTGCCGCGCGCAAAGCCGTGTCACCACGCCGCGCCCGGTGTGGAACCCGGACGAGAAGCAGATGATGAATTTCTTCGACCAGTGGCAGGAAGTGCCGGACACGCAGGTGTACGACAACGGCTTCAAGATCCAGTGGGAGCATTTCATCCGCCACGTGGTGGAGAACGAGCCGTATCGCTGGACGCTGCCCGAAGGCGCCAAGGGCGTGCAATTGGTCGAGGCCGCGCTGCAATCCTGGAAAGAGCGCCGCTGGGTCGACGTGCCCGCGCTGGCGGTCTGAAGAACGACGTCATGGCGCTCTCACTTCAACTGCCTTCGCCCAAGGGCGACCTCGCCAGCTACACCTTGCGCGGCGCGCAGCCGGTCAAGCCCGCTGCCTGCGTGAAGTTCGACCGCATCGCGTATTCAGCGGCGCACGTCGTTGCCGACCCGCGTGCCGCGGTGGACCCCTGGCTGCAAAGCGCCGTGGACTGGGACGCGACGATCGCCTATCGGCGCCACCTCTGGTCGCTGGGCCTGGGCGTCGCCGAGGCGATGGACACGGCGCAGCGCGGCATGGGCCTGGACTGGCCCACCTCGCTGGAACTGATCCGCTGCTCGCTCGATGCCGCCAAGGATGTCCCCGGCGCGCTGGTGGCCTCGGGCTGCGGCACCGACCAACTGGTGCTGGAAGACGTGAAGACGGTCGACGAAGTCATTGCCGGCTACGAAGAACAGATGGCCGCGATCGAGAAACGCGGCGGCAAGCTGATCGTCATGGCCAGCCGAGCGCTGGCCCGCGTAGCGAAAAGCCCGGCCGACTACGAACGCGTCTACGACCGCATCCTCCGCCAGGCCAGGCAGCCCGTGGTGCTGCACTGGCTGGGCGAGATGTTCGACCCGGCGCTGGCCGGCTATTGGGGCACGCGCGATGTCGACGCCGCCATGGACACCGCGCTGGGCATCATCGCCGCGCACCCGGACAAAGTCGACGGCATCAAGATCTCGCTGCTGGACAAGGACAAGGAAATCGCGATGCGCCGCAGGTTGCCTGCCGGCGTGCGCATGTACACCGGCGACGACTTCAACTACGCCGAGTTGATTGCGGGCGACGGCTTCGGCGCCGAGGCCACGCACGGCAAGAGCGATGCGTTGCTGGGCATCTTCGACGCCATCGCACCGGCGGCCAGTGCGGCGCTGGGCGAACTGGCCCAAGGCAACGTCGAGAAATTCCACGCGATCCTCGGGCCCACGGTGCCGCTCTCGCGCCACATCTTTGCGGCGCCCACGCGGTTCTACAAGACCGGCGTCGTGTTCATGGCGTGGCTGAACGGCCATCAAAGCCATTTCACGATGGTCGGCGGCCAGCAGAGCACCCGCTCCCTGCCCCACTTCGCCGAACTGTTCCGCCTGGCCGATGCGGCCAACCTGCTGGAACAGCCGGAATTGGCAGTGCGGCGCATGAAGACACTGTTGGCGCTGCATGGCATCGACCATGCGTGACTTCTCGCAAGACCACCGCTGGCTTTCGATCAACACCGCCACGGTGCGAAAGAGCCGCGGCGTGGACTTGCCGCTGCCGGACATCATCGAAGCCTGCGCGCGCCGCGGCATCCGAGCGATCTCGCCCTGGCGCGACCAGGTCGCCACCGCCGGCCTCGACACAATTTCAAGGCTGGTGAAAAGCCACGGCCTGGAACTCTCGGGTTATTGCAGAGGCGGCATGTTTCCCGCTGCCGACGCGCAAGGCTTGCGCGCCGCGCGCGACGACAACCGCCGCGCGGTCGACGAGGCCCGCGAACTCGATGCCGCGTGCCTGGTGCTGGTGGTGGGCAGCCTGCCCGGCGCCTTGGCCGGCAAGCCGGCCCACAAGGACATCGCCTTGGCGCGCAGCCAGGTGGGTGACGGGATCGCGGAACTGCTGGACTACGCCCGATCGATGCAGATGCCGCTGGCGATCGAGCCGCTGCATCCGATGTACGCGGCGGACCGTGCCTGCATCAACACGATGGAGCAGGCGCTGGATGTGTGCGACGCACTCGATCCGGCGCGCACGGGTTCACTGGGCGTCGCCGTGGACGTCTATCACGTGTGGTGGGACCCCAAGCTGAAAGCGCAGATCGAACGCGCCGGCAGGGACCGGCTGCTCGCTTTCCATGTCTGTGACTGGCTGACGCCGACCGCTGACTTGCTCAACGACCGCGGAATGATGGGCGACGGCGTGATCGACATTCCGCAAATCCGCGGCTGGGTCGAGGACCAGGGTTTCGGCGGCTACAGCGAGGTCGAGATTTTCTCCACCAGCAACTGGTGGCAGCGCGACCACGGCGAAGTGCTGGACACCTGCATCCAGCGGCACCGCACCGCGGTCTGAGGCTCAGCCGACCGAGGTATGCACCTGCAGGCCGGTGCGCACGCTGTTGCCCACGGGCCGGCTGGTAGCGGTGCCGAACTCCACTTCACCGGACAGCTGGCCGCCCTCCTCGATCACCACCTTGCCGTAGCGCACGCGGCCCGTCACCTTGCCGGTGGCGAAGATCGTGAGCTTCTGGCGCACCGTCAAGTTGCCCTCGAAGTGGCCGCGAATCTCGGCGATGTCGATCTCCGCCGAGCCCTTGAACGAGCCGCGCTCGGAAATCTGGATCACGCGCGAGTCCATCGTGGCCTCGACCGAGCCTTCCACCACCAGCGTGTCGCAGTCGGTGATCTCGACACCCTTGAGCTTGATGTTGGGCCCCACGGTGAGCTTGCTTTCGCCTTCCTTGGCGGGTGTGCTGTTGGCCGCGGGCATGCTGGGCGCCGCGGAGGCGTTGGCGATGCCGGCGGCGGCCGCGGCGTTCGGGTTGGCTGCGTTGCGCTGGCTGTACGCGTCCGGTTCGCGCTTGTTGAAGAAGGGGGATTGCATGGCCATGGTGTACTTCCTCTGAGTGGCTGTTGTAAGAGGTGCCGATGCTACGGACGGGCTTCATTACATGTTCATCGCCTGGCGCAAGTTGCGTAACCAAATTCGTTGCCAAGGACCGACGCCCACGCCTTCAATCGCGCATTTTTTGGCGGTTTGCGTAAGCAGCTGTTGCAGTGGCGTCGCGCGCGGCGCACGATGGCGTGGAGTAGCGAGGGGAAAAACGATGGTCAGCCACGTCCGGAAAATTCTCGAACTTTGCCTGCGCGTCGCGCTGGCGGCTCTTGCGGCGCTGCCCTGCGCGGCGCAAACGCCCGATGCGGTCGACACCAGCGCGGGCAACCTGCTGGTGGTGCTGCGCGAAACCAAGGGCGCCAACAAGCAGGACGAGTCGCTGCGCCCCTTCGGCAAGGTGCGCGCCGTGCTGCCGGACGGCCGCGAGATCGAGCTCGATACCAGCTGGTACAAGTATCTCGGCGACATGCACATCCGCCTGGTGTTCGACGCCGGGCAGTCGATGCAGAGCGCGTCGTCGGAAGATCTCAAGCGATTGCGCCTGAGCCCGGAAGAAGCGCTGAAGGTCGCGGTAGCCAACCTGCGGCGCGTCTACGGCATTCCCTTCGCCCAGCGCTGGAGCGGCACCCTGATGCAGGTGCTGGGCGAGTCGTCGGACCTGAACAGCAGTTACTTCCTCGACCGGGAGTTCTGGGAACAGCTCGCAGCACTGCATCCGGAAGGCCTGGTCGCGGCCGTGCCGCGCCGGGGCGGGCTGGTCTATGCGCCGGTTTCCGACGAAGCGGCGGTGGCGGATTTGCGCTTCAGCGCGGCGGCCCTCTATGCCGGCGGGCCGGGCGCCCGCCTGTCATCGGCGCTGTACCTGTTCAAGGACGGCCGCTGGTCCGTGTACCAGCCGCCGCAGGCGTACCTGGAACGGGCTCAATAGCCAGCGCTGTACCGCGCGCCGCGAAAGCGCAGAACGACCGACTTTGCCCTGATCTCTTCCAGTGCAACGCCCGAGCCCAGGTCCGCGCCCTCGCGAAACACCTGGCCGTTGATGATGACCATGCGCTGCGCCCGGTTGGTGGAGTAGACGCCACCGGTGATGACCAGCTTCGGCGCGTCCGGCGGCAGGCCGGATACCGGCGGAGTCGGCGGTGCGGGCGGCGCCGCGGGAACCGCGGCGGGTGGCGCCATCGGCCCCGACTGCGGTCCCTGCGCGCCCTGCGCGGCGGCGCGCGCCGAGACCAGCGGACGCGGGCCATTGGGGATGGTGCTTTGCGGCCGCACGATCGGCTGGGGCGGCGGCAACACCGCGGGTGCCGGTGCCGCCACGACCACCGGCGGTGGTTGCACCGGCGCGGCCGGCGGCGCTATGGGAAGTTGCGTGCGGACCGCCTGCGCTACCTCCACAGCGCGCGGCGCCGGTGCGGCCGGGCCGTTGTCGCGGTACAGGTACCAGCCTGCTGCCGCGAGGGCAGCGACGCCGGCTATGGTGGCAACCCAGAACCAGGGGCGATAGGCCGCTTCGCCGCGTGCTTCGCCCAGTGGCGCGCGCAGCGGCTGCGCGTGGATGCCGCGCGCCGGATCGCGTTCGCGCTGCGCATCGGCTTTTCTGAGTGCATCGAGGATGTAGGACATGTCTAGGGAACGTTGCGCAGCCGCGGCTCTTCGACCCCGGCGGCGCGATTGAGTTGCATGAAGGTCAACGGGCCGGGCTGGCCGTCGGCCGCCAGCCCCTGGGCCAATTGGAAAGCCCGCAATTGCGAGCGCAGCGATGCGTCGAGTTCGCGCTGGCCCTTGGCAGGCGCCGTTCCGTTCGCCGAAGCCAGCCGCGCTGCGATCCACTCGATGGTTTCGCCGCCCGGGTTCGCGGCGGCACGCGCCGAGTAACCCGGCGGCTCGCGCCACAGCGTGGCGAAATCGCCGCGCCAGCGCGTGGCCAGCGCCGCCAGCGTCACGGTCTGCTCGGTGCCGGCTGCGCGCAATGTTGCGCTGTCGCGGCCCAGGCCCGTGAGCAGGGCGTAGCTGGGCGACCCGTCGGCGGCGTCGAGGGTGACGATGCCGGGCCGCCCCAGCTCGCGGATCACGGCCAGGCTCAGGTTCTTGCTGAAGCACTGCAGGTGGTCTGTCTGCAACGCCTTGCACGCAGCGCCGGGCGGCGGCGCGGCTTTCCAGGCCTGGGCCAGTTCGCGCCAGGCCTCGTTCTCGTCGTGCAGCAGCGCCGGGGACGAGGCAGCCGCGCGTGGCGCGACGGGCGTGAGCGTCGATGCGGCGGGTGCCGGGGGAGGCGCCGCCGGCTTGGCAACAACGGCGGCGACAGCGGGAACAGCGGCATCCTGTGCCACGTGCGTCGCGGCGGCAAACAGTCCTGCGCCGGCGGCCAAGCCCAGTCCGAGGACGACAGCCGTGCGATGCCATGCCGGCTGCGCCGCTGCCGGCGAGTCGAACACTTCCGCCGCGGCCTTGTCCACCGTCGCGCGGTCGACGGCAGCCTGGCTGTTCGCAAAGGCGCCCAGCAGCGCGCGGTCGCACAGCAGGTTGATGCGCCGCGGCACGCCGCGCGAGAGGATGTGCACGCGCTGCAAGGCCTTGCGTTCGAACGGCAAGGGGCGGCTCAGGCCCGCGACCTCGAGGCGGTGCTGCACGTACTGCGCGGTCTCGGCGGGCGTCAGCGCGCCCAGGTGGTAGCGCGCGATGACGCGTTGCGCCAGCTGCTCGAGCTCCGGCCGCGCGAGCATGCTGCGCAGTTCGGGCTGGCCGATCAGGACGATCTGTAACAGCTTGCGCTCGCGCGTCTCCAGGTTGGTGAGCAGGCGCAGTTGCTCCAGCACTTCGGCCGACAGGTTCTGCGCCTCGTCGATGATCAGCACGTTGTTGCGCCCCGCCGCGTGTGCCTGCAGCAGGTAGGCGTTCAACGGATCGAGGTAGTCCTTGACCGTCGGCGGCAGGTCCTTGCGCGCCACCTCGACGTGGAATTCCTCGCAGACCGATTGCAGCAGCTCGATCACCGTGAGCTTGGGATTGAAGATGTACGCGACGTTGCAGTCGGGCGGGATCTGCTCCAGGAACAGGCGGCACACGGTCGTCTTGCCCGTGCCGATCTCCCCGGACAGCAGCACGAAGCCGCCGCCACCGCCCAGCCCGTACAACAGGTGGGCCAGCGCCTCGCGGTGGCGCTCGCTCATGAAGAGGTAGCGCGGGTCGGGCGCGATCGAGAACGGCTCGCTCTTCAGTCCGAAATAGGGCGCATACATGGGCGCAAGGATAACGCCCTGGGGTGAACCGCCCCGGTCAAGCCGGCACGGCAACCGTGCGGCGCACCCGCCGCACGTTGAAGGCACTGGTGATCAGCACGGCCTGCAGGAACACCAGGCCCAGCCACACGCCGACGTATTGGTGGTGATCCATCAGCGCGCCGAAGATCAGCGGCGAGATCGCCTGGCCGATGTCCAGGCCCGAGTACACGATGCCGTAGACGCGCCCGGTGGCGTTGTCGGGCGTGGATTTCTTGACCAGCAGGTCACGCGACGGCCCGGCGATGCCGCTGGCAAAGCCCATGGCGCCGAACAGCACCGGAACCGCGAGGGCCGGCACCGGCGCCAGGCCCAGGAGCAGCGCGATCACCGCCGCGGCGCCGAAACCGATACCGACGATCCGCTCGCACCGTGCCGGGTCCGACGCCAGGAAGCCGCCCACCAGCATGCCCCCGGCGCTGCAGACCATGTAGACCGTGAGGCAGAGCGCCGCCACGGCGACCGGCACGCCATGCAATTGCCGGGCCGCCTCTGGCGCGAAGGCCTGGATCACGCTCAGCACCACCGCATAGAAAAAGAAGAACCCGAAACACATCCAGACCGCGGGAATTCGCAGGAAATCGAAATTGCCTTCGGCGCCGCCCGCAGCCGCATGCCTGGGCTTGCTGGCGGGCAGGTGGAGCTTGGTGCGGTTCAGCCACAGGACCACCGCCACGGCATAGGCCAACGTCCCCGCGGCCATCAACGCGACCCGCCAGGAGAACGCGATCGCCAGCGGCACCAGCAACGCCGGCGCCAGCGCCCAACCCAGGCTGCCGGTGATGCCGTGAAAGCTGTACGCATGGCCCAGCCTCGGTGGGCTGACCTTGTGGTTGATCAGCGTGTAGTCGACCGGGTGAAACACGCCGTTGCCGATGCCCGCGACGATGGAGAACAGGGCCATCGTCCAATAGTTGGGGCTGAAGGCGAAGCCGAACGCCGCCACACCCAGCAATGCCAGGCCGCCGAACAGGATCGGCCGCGGGCCGTGGCGGTCCACCAGGAAACCGGAGGCCGCCTGCACGGCACACGACACCACGAAGAACAGCGTCATCAGGAACCCCAGTTCGGTGTAGCTGGCGTTGAAGGCGTCCTTCAG
>JAQGMS010000037.1 GCA_028292245.1 Ramlibacter sp. | reverse complement strand
GGCGTAGCGGCCCTCGTCGGGAACCATGAGGGGGCGCACCCAGGCGGTGGCGGCCAGCCAGGCGGCGGCCAGCAGCAGCGTGGCGAGCGGGCCGCGGCGCTTGTCCAGCCAGCGAATCACGGGCGGTGCACCGTCAGTCCCTGGCCGAGTTCGCGCTTGACCACGTACAGGGGCCGGCCCTTCACCTCTTCGAAAATCCGCGCCACGTACTCACCCATGATGCCCATCGAGATCATCTGCACGCCCAGGAAGAACATCAGCGTCACCACGATCGTGGTCCATCCCGACACCTCGTTGCCATACAGCAGATAGGCCAGCGTCAGGTAGCCGCCGTAGACGAAGCCGACCAGGGCCATGACGATCCCCGCGGCGCTGACCAGCCGCAGCGGCCAGGTCGTGAACGCCGTGAGCCCGTCGATGGTCATGTGCAGCAGGCGGGCGATGCTGAAGTGGCTGTGGCCGTGAACGCGAGGCTTCGGCACGTAAGGCAGCGCGACGGCCTCGAACCCGATCCAGGCGTACAGGCCTTTCATGAAGCGGTTCCGCTCGGGCAGCGCCAGCAGGGCGTCCACGGCGGCGCGGTCCAGCAGCCGGAAGTCACCGGCGTCGGCCGGCACATCGAAACGCGGCGAGCGGTTGAGCAGCGCGTAGAAGACTCGCGCGCCCAGGCGCTTGAACAGACTTTCTTCGTCCCGGTTGGCCCGCACCGCATACACCATGTCGGCGCCATTTCGCCAGAGCTCCAGCATGCGCAGGATCAGCGCCGGCGGATGCTGCAGGTCCGCATCCATCATCACGACGACTTCGCCGGCGGCCGCCTCCAGCCCCGCTGTCAGGGCGGCTTCCTTGCCGAAATTGCGCGACAGCTGCAGAACCCGGAAACCGGGCACGTTGGCCCAGTCGGCCATCACCGCCGCCGTGTTGTCCGTGCTGCCGTCGTCCACCAGGACGATCTCCCAGGCGGAAGTGCCGCTGGGCAGCAGCTCCGACAACAAGGGCAGCAGAAGATCCAGGTTGCGGCCTTCGTTTCGGCACGGAATCACGCAAGACAGGGTCGGGGCCCGCGTGCGCGCAGGCGAACGTTCCGAGAGCGCGGCGGGTTGAGTCAGATCGTTCATGGCAGGCCCTGGAGGGATGGACCTGCCGGAGTCTCTTCCCTGAGCCTTAATCACGACTTAACGACGAGGCGGCGTAGTGGGAATCCAAGCTGCCCAGCGGGCGGTAACCCGCTGGGCCCTTGTGTTCCGGCAGCGGCCGGTAACCGCTGCTGGAAGACTCAAGTGTGCGTTGGAGGGTTCGAAAAGTCTTTCTGAGTTTGCTGAAATGGACAGCGCTTGCAGGAAAATTTCCTGAAATACATCCGAGCACTCGATAATTGAGCTCCATGGACGCACTTGATCGAAAAATCCTCACGGTATTGCAAGCCAACGCCCGCGCCAGCCTGCAAGAGGTCGGGCAGGCCGTGGGCCTGTCGACCTCGCCCTGCTGGGAGCGCATCCGCAAGCTGGAGCAAGCCGGCGTCATCGAGGGCTACACCGTTCGCCTGAACGCCCAGGCCTTGGGACTGAACGACACGGTGCTGGTTCAGGTGACCCTGGACAGCCACTCGGACAACACGCTGGAAAAGTTCGGCGAAACCCTGGCCGCGATTCCCGAAGTGATCGAGGCCTGGCTGGTATCGGGCGAGTACGACTATTTGCTTCGGATCGCCGTGAAGGACACGCGCGACTATGAGCGCTTGCTGCGCGAGCGCCTCTACAAGATCAAGGGAATCCGGCACAGCAAATCAAGCTTCGTGCTGCGCACGCTGAAGAAGGCCGACCTGCCGATTTGACGGTTCCGGCGCGAAATGCAGGCACGAGTCCTGCTAGTTCCCCGGCGTCTCCTCGGTTGGGTCTTTGCAAGTTTCTTCAGCCCAGCCTCTCACATCCCCGGGACGGGAAGGTCCCGGGGATTTTTTCAAAGCGGCATGAGATCGTTGATCTCTTCGTTCATCGCCTGCGTCAGCTGGGCGTAGAGCTTGAGCTTGTCCTGGTTTTCGCGCATTCGCTGGGCGATCCGCAGCGAAATGGACATCATCAATTTGGCGGCCGTTCGCGGCTGGTCGTCGAGAAGCTGGTTCAGCGCATCGCGGGTGAGGATGGCGCAGCGCACATCCGACATCGCCGTGCAGGACGCCGAGCGCGGTGCGCCGTCGAGCAGGCCCATTTCGCCGATCAGGCTGCCCGGGCCCAGGACCGTGACGGTGATCGGCGCGGTGCGGCTGACCACGATGGTCTCCACCGTGACTTCGCCGTCCAGCAGCAGTAGCATGAAACCGGTGTCGGTGACGTCGCCTTCGCGGATGAAGGTGGTGCCTTCCGCGATCTTGTGGGGGCGCATGTAGGCCACGATGGTGCGGGCTTCCTGGTGGTCCAGTTGCAGCAAGGCGCTCGGCGCCGAGAGCATCTCGGCCGCCCGGTCGGCGGCCGTGGACCCCGCGATCGCGCGCAGGCGCTCCTTCGCCGCGCGCGAATCGTCGGCTTGGGCCCGGCCGAAGATCCGGCCGAGAAAGCCGGAAGCGGGCGGGTGAAGGGCATTGGCGGTCTGCATTTAGAATCGATGCTAGTCCAAGGAGCGCTGCAGCGGCTAGGCAAAATGCTTAACGCCAGGCTTGGAATTCCCTACAACCGCGCTCACCTGTCCAACCCCCGTTGCAACAAGGTGAGAGATGCGTGAAGCCCAAGTTCCCCCGATGATGCTTTCCGGCCTGGAGCCGGTGGCCATCGGGCCCGGCAGTCTGTTCGTCAACATCGGCGAGCGCACCAACGTCACCGGCTCCAAGGCGTTCGCCCGGATGATCCTCAACGGCCAGTTCGAGCAGGCCCTGGCCGTTGCGCGCCAGCAGGTCGAGAACGGCGCCCAGGTGATCGACATCAACATGGACGAAGCGATGCTGGACAGCAAGGCCTCGATGGTCCGCTTCCTGCAGCTGATCGCCAGCGAGCCCGACATCGCCCGCGTGCCGATCATGGTCGACTCCTCCAAGTGGGAAGTGATCGAGGCCGGCCTGCGCTGCATCCAGGGCAAGGGCATCGTCAACTCGATCTCCATGAAGGAAGGGGTCGAGGCCTTCAAGCAGCAGGCGAAGCTGGTCAAGCGCTACGGCGCGGCCGCGGTGGTGATGGCCTTCGACGAAAAGGGCCAGGCCGACACCTACGAGCGCAAGACCGAGATCTGCGAGCGGGCCTATCGCATCCTGACGGACGAGATCGACTTCGCGCCCGAGGACATCATCTTCGACCCCAACATCTTCGCCATCGCCACCGGTATCGAGGAGCACAACAACTACGCGGTGGACTTCATCAACGCCACCCGCTGGATCAAGCAGAATCTGCCCGGCGCGAAGGTCAGCGGCGGCGTCTCCAACGTGAGCTTTTCGTTCCGCGGCAACGACCCGGTGCGCGAGGCCATCCACACCGTGTTCCTGTACCACGCGATCCAAGCCGGCATGGACATGGGCATCGTCAACGCCGGCATGGTGGGCGTGTACGACGAGCTGGAGCCGCAATTGCGCGAGCGGGTCGAGGACGTGGTACTCAACCGCCGCCCCGATGCGGGCGAGCGCCTGGTGGAGATCGCGGAGAGCGCAAGGAGCGGCGCCAAGGACGAATCGAAGAAGAACGAATGGCGCGCCGGAACCGTGGAGCAGCGGCTCTCGCACGCGCTGGTGTCCGGCATCAACGATTTCATCGCGCCGGACACCGAAGAGGCGTATCAGGCGATCCTTGCCAAGGGCGGGCGTCCGCTACACGTGATCGAAGGCCCGTTGATGGACGGCATGAACATCGTGGGCGACCTGTTCGGCCAGGGCAAGATGTTCCTGCCGCAGGTGGTGAAGTCGGCGCGCGTGATGAAGCAGGCCGTGGCGCACCTGATTCCCTATA
>JAQGMS010000012.1 GCA_028292245.1 Ramlibacter sp. | reverse complement strand
CGGGAAGAAATTGCAGCCGCTGGTTCGCATGGGCAGCCAGAGCGACCTGGAGGAAACGGCCGGCCACCTGCTGCGCGAGATCGCGGTGCAGTTGCTGCGCAACGCCGTCGTGCATGGCATCGAGTCGCCCTTGCTGCGCCGCGCCGCCGGCAAGCCCGAGGAAGGCAAATTGGAAGTGCAATTGGTGCGCGGCGAGGGCGAATGGACCCTCTCGGTGCGCGACGACGGCGCCGGCCTGTCCGCTCCGCGAGTGCGCCAGAAGCTGCTGGAGCTGGGCTGGTACACGGCCGCGCAGCTCGAGAGCTTCGATGACCGGCAGGTGGTCTCGCACATCTTCAAGCCAGGTTTCTCCACGGCCGGCGGCGTTTCCATGCACGCGGGCCGTGGCGTGGGCCTGGATGTCGTGCAAGCGAATGTGCAGAAGCTGGGCGCGCGCATCCTGCTCAGCTCGACGCCCGGCCAGTTCACCGAATTCAAGATCAAGTTCGCGGCCTGACCTTATGCGCCTCCTGATCGTCGACGACTCCAACATGATCCGCTCGCGCATTTCGCGGGTGGTGCAAAACGGCGGCTTGACCCATGTTTCGCTGGTGGGTCTGGCGCGCAACGGCGTCGAAGCCGTGCGCATCGCCCGCGCGACCCGGCCCGAGGTGGTGACCATGGACCTGACCATGCCGGAGATGGACGGCATCCAGTGCATCGGCGAGCTGCTGCGGATCCTGCCCAAGATCAACATCCTGGTGGTGAGCGCGCTTTCCGACAAGTCGACGGCGATCGCCGCCCTCAAGCTCGGCGCGCGCGGCTTTGTCGCCAAGCCGTTTTCCGATGACGAACTCAAGATGGCGCTGCTGGACGTCATGGAGACAAGATGATGGACGCCCTCCACGAAACCGAGCTGAAGCTCTTCATCGACTCCGTGCGGCGCTATTTCCAGGTGGTCACCAAGCAGGAGCCCCAGATCACGTCGGCCTTCCTGGGCACCGGCGACGTCGACGGCTACGACTTCAACGGCATCGTCACCTTCTCGGGCTCCTACAACGGTCACGTGATCGTTTCGATGCCGCCGCAACTGCTGCGCGAACTGCTGCTGCTGCAAGGCGAGACCGATCTGTCGGAAGGCAACCTGCTGGACGCGGTGGGCGAAGTCGCCAACACGCTTGGCGGCAACGCGCGCAAGACGCTCGGCGCCGGGCTGCAGATTTCGGTGCCGATGAAGCTGCACGGCAGCTCGGGCATCAAGGCGCGCGTGCGCAAGCACCCTTACGTCATCACGCTGCGCTGGAACCACCAGCCGGCGATGGTCTGCGTCGACATGGAACGCAGGCACTGATTCATTGGACTGAAGTTGGAGACTGAAGTGAAAAAATCCAGATTGGTGATGGTCGGAAACGGAATGGCGGGCGTGCGCACCATCGAGGAACTGCTGAAAGTCGCCCCCGAGCTCTACGACATCAGCGTGTTCGGCGCCGAGCCGCATCCCAACTACAACCGCATCCTGCTGTCGCCGGTACTGGCCGGCGAGCAGACGATCGACGAGATCGTGCTCAATTCCTGGGAGTGGTACCAGGAGAACAACGTCAAGCTGCATGCCGGCAAGAAAGTCGTCGAGATCGACCGCGTCCGCCGCATCGTCCGCGCCGATGACGGCACCGAGGAAAGCTACGACCGGCTGCTGCTGTGCACCGGCTCCAACCCGTTCATCCTGCCCGTGCCCGGCAAGGACCTGCAAGGCGTGATCGCGTATCGTGACATCGCGGACACGAACGCGATGATCGAGGCCTCGCAGAAATACAAGAAAGCCGTCGTCATCGGCGGCGGCCTGTTGGGGCTGGAAGCGGCCAATGGCCTGATGCTGCGTGGAATGGACGTCACCGTCGTGCATGTCATGCCGTGGCTGATGGAGCGCCAGCTCGACGACGTCGCGGGCAAATTGCTCCAGAAGTCGCTGGAAGACCGCGGCCTCAAGTTCATGATCGGCGCGCAGACGCAGGAGCTGGTCGCCGGCGAAGACGGCCGCGTGACGAGCGTCAAGTTCAAGGACGGCACCGAGGTCGACGCCGACCTGGTCGTCATGGCCGTGGGCATTCGCCCCAACACCGAACTGGCCGAGAGGATGAACCTGCACGTCAGCCGCGGCATCGTGGTGCACGACACCATGCAGACCGTCACCGACGCGCGCATCTACTCGGTCGGTGAATGCGCGGCGCACCGCGGCATCGCCTACGGGCTGGTCGCGCCGCTGTTCGAGCAGGCCAAGGTCGCGGCCAATCACCTCGCGCAATTCGGCATCGGCCGCTACACCGGCTCGCTCACATCCACGAAACTCAAGGTCACGGGCATCGACCTGTTTTCCGCCGGCGAATTCATGGGCGGCGAGGGAACCGAAGAAATCGTGATGTCCGACCCCTTCGGCGGCGTCTACAAGAAACTGGTCATCAAGAACGACAAGCTGGTGGGCGCCTGCCTCTATGGCGACACGGTGGACGGCAGCTGGTACTTCAAGCTGCTGCGCGACGGCCGCAGCGTCGGCGACATTCGCGACAAACTGATGTTCGGCGAGTCCAGCATCGGCGACACCGGCCACGAGGGCCATACCCGCGCCGCGACGATGCCCGACGATGCCGAAGTGTGCGGCTGCAATGGCGTGAGCAAGGGCACGATCTGCAAGGCCATCAAGGAAAAAGGCCTGTTCACCATCGACGAGGTGAAGAAGCACACCAAGGCCAGCGCGTCCTGCGGCTCCTGCACCGGTCTGGTCGAACAGATATTGATGTTCACCGCCGGCGGCGACTACTCGGCCGCGCCGAAGAAGAAGGCGATGTGCGGCTGCACCGACCACAGCCACCAGGAGGCGCGCGACACGATCCGGCAACTGCACCTGCTGGCCATCGCCGACGTCTACAAGGCGATGGAGTGGCGCACCCCGAACGGCTGCGCCTCCTGCCGGCCAGCGATCAACTACTACCTGATCTCGACCTGGCCGAAAGAGGCCAAGGACGATCCGCAAAGCCGCTACATCAACGAGCGCAGCCACGCCAACATCCAGAAGGACGGCACCTACTCCGTCATCCCGCGCATGTGGGGCGGCGAAACCACGGCCGACGAACTGCGCCGCATCGCCAACGCCGTGGACAAGTACAAGATTCCCACCGTCAAGGTGACGGGCGGCCAGCGCATCGACCTGTTGGGCGTGAAGAAGGAAGACCTGAAAGGCGTCTGGCAGGACATCGGCATGCCCTCGGGCCATGCCTACGCCAAGGCGCTGCGCACGGTGAAGACTTGCGTCGGCAGCGAATGGTGCCGCTTCGGCACGCAGGATTCGACGCAGATGGGCAAGGACCTGGAGCGCGCCCTGTGGCGCATGTACGCGCCGCACAAGGTCAAGCTCGCGGTATCCGGCTGCCCGCGCAATTGCGCCGAAGCGGGCATCAAGGACGTCGGCGTCATCGGCGTCGATTCGGGCTGGGAGATCTACGTCGCGGGCAACGGTGGCATCAAGACCGAGGTGGCGCATTTCTTCTGCAAGCTCAAGACCGCCGCCGAAGTGCTGGAGTACAGCGGCGCATTCCTGCAGCTGTACCGCGAGGAAGGCTGGTAC
>JAQGMS010000422.1 GCA_028292245.1 Ramlibacter sp. | reverse complement strand
GACGGCAGCTGGACGCTGACATCGGCGCAGCTTTCGGGACTGAGACTGACGCCGGCTGCGAATTTCTCCGGACCGATCAACCTGTCGGTGGTCGCAACCAGCACCGAGGCTTCAAACGGTTCCACGGCAACGACCCAGGCGGCCAGCTTGACCGTCAACGTCAATCCGGTTGCGGATGCGCCGACGCTGTCGGTGGCCGCGGCTTCCGGCAACGAAGATACCGTGATTGCACTTTCGATCTCCTCCGCGCTGACCGATACCGACAGCTCGGAACACCTGACGCATATCGTTGTCAGCGCGATTCCCGAAGGCGCCATCCTGAGCGACGGTATCCATAGCTTCACGGCTTCGGCAGGCACGAGCTCGGTCGATATTCAGGGCTGGTCACTCTCCAGCCTCACCATCAGGCCGCCGGCCAACTCCGACGTCGATTTTGTGCTGACCGTCACCTCCACGTCGCAGGAAGGCGCCAGTGAACCGAGCGCCTCAACCGCTGCCAGCCTCAACGTCGTGGTCAACCCCGTTGCCGATGCGCCGACGATTACCGGCAATTCCATCACTGCGGTTGCATCGGGCGAAGGCATCCCGCTCGGTCTGACCCTGACCGCATCAGCGGACGCGGATGGGTCGGAGGTTCTCGGTTCGGTGACGATTTCCGGTGTTCCGGTTGGCTACGCGCTATCCAGCGGAAATCTGGTTGATGCTGAGTCGGGCACCTGGGTCGTCGCGGCCAACAACATTGCCGGGCTCACGATCCAGCCTCCGGCTGATGGCGCCGCCAACGGCGTCTTTGTGCTGCACGTGACGGCTTCGTCATTAGATGGCGCGTCTGTTGCCACGGCAACTCTTGACCAGCACGTCTCCATCACATTGGCAAATTCGCATAGCGGCCTCAGCTGTGACGGTTATATTTCAGGGGCAACCGTGTTCATCGACAATGCCAATGGCGTGGCCAACGGCATACTCGATCCCGGCGAAGCCTTTACAACCACGGCGGCGAACGGAACCTTCACGCTTGTGGGCGGGGAGGGGCCGCTGGTCATGTTCGGCGGCGTCGACGTATCGACTGGTCTGCCGTTTCTAGGAACCCTTCGTGCGCCTGCCGGATCGACCGTCATTACGCCGCTGACCACGATCGTCGCGGCGCTTGTGGTCGGCGGGAGCTCGATTGCAGATGCCAACGCCAACGTCGCCGCCGCCTTCGGTTTGACCTTGTCGCCGGACACGGACCTCTCTCACTTCGACCCGGTTCCCGCCGCTGCTGGCGGCGACAGCGCAGCGACAAGCATTCTTGCCGCCGGCATTCAGGTCCAGACCACTATTTCCCAGATTTCAGCGGCAGCCGGCGAGGCGGCAACAAGTGCGAGCATTGTCGGAGCACTTGCCAACAGCGTTACCGCGGCCGTTGCGACAGCGATTGTCGTTCCCGTGGATCTTACACACAGTTCCACCGTCGCATCGATTATTCAGGACGCGGCGCCGACCGCTGGCTCAGGCGCTGTGGATCAGGTGTCGCAGGTCGTTGCCGCGGCCAATGGATCGATTGCAACTGCCGTGATGGACGGCGGAGGTGATGCGCTCGCCGTGCTCACCAACCTTGCACAGGCCGCCAACGTCGCGTTGGGCCTGACTACCGGTCAACTGGGTGCGGCGGGCCTTAACGAAGCGGCGCTTGGGACGGTCGTTGCCGATATCGATAATCTGGCGGCCGCGATATCACTGGCGCAGGTCGGCGACCCCGACGGATCGCAGGTAGGCACCGTCGGCAACGATGTCATCAGCGGGGCGGGCGGGGCCGACATTATTGAAGGCATTGACGGCAATGACACGCTGAATGGCCTCGCCGGTAACGACACGCTTCGCGGCGGCGCGGGGAACGACACGCTGGTAGGCGGAGCTGGTAACGACCTCCTCGAGGGCGGTACCGGACAGGATCTTGCCTCCTTTATCGACGCGACGGCGGCTATCACCGTGGGCATGGCAGTGGGCAGCGTGACGTCGGCTGACGGATCGATTGGCACCGACACGCTTCGTTCGATCGAGCTGGTACAAGGCTCCAACTACAACGACAGCTACAATGCGGCCGGCTACTGGACCGGGGTCGGCCCTGCCAGCGACAATATGGGCAGTCCATCCGTTATGGGGCCTGTGAACAACGTCTTTGAAGGAATGGGCGGCAGCGACTCGATCACGGGCAACGGACGTACCACGGCATCGTATATCCATGCCGCGGCCGGGGTTACCGTCAATCTGTCGAGCGCCGCCGGCAACGGCAGCGCGACCAGCACCGCAGGCGCTGACGCGGCCGGGATCGGCAATGATACGCTGATCAATGTCAACTGGGTTCGCGGCTCCGAATTTGCGGACATTCTGAATGGCGGCGGCGGCAACGACGTTTTCACCGGCGGTGCAGGCAACGACGCCATCGGCGGCGGCAACGGCTTCGACCTCGCCATTTACGCGCCCGGATTCTATCCGGTTACGACGGCCAGCGGCATAACAGTCAACATGACAGCCGGGGTCGTGACCGGCGATGCCTCGATCGGCACCGATACGCTGCGCTCGATCGAATCGGTGCGCGGCACCAATTTCGCCGACAGCTACACGGCAGCTAGTTTCGGTGCGGCCGGTTTCACCAATCCGACGAACTTCAATGTCGGTAACAACGGCACCTTCAACGAATTCGAAGGGATGGGCGGCAACGACACCATCGCCGGCAACAACAACACCCGGATTCTGTTCACCAACGCGACAGGCGCCGTAACGGTGGATCTCGCTGCCAATTCGGCGGACGGCGATGGTTCGGTTGGTCACGACACCATTACCGGGATCAGTCAGGTTCGAGGTTCGAGCTTTAATGATACGTTGCGCGGGAGCAACACGACCGCCTTCACTGAAGTCTTTGATGGCTGGAGCGGGGATGACCTGATCGACGGTCGTGGAGGCTTCGACCAAGCCGTCTACAACACCAGTCCGCTGACCACCGCGGGCATCACGGTCAACATGGCGACCGGGTCCGTCGTCGGCGATGCCTCGGTCGGCCACGACACGCTGCGTGGCATCGAGCAGGTGTTTGGAACCAATTTTTCCGACAGCTATGACGCCAGCAATTACGCCGCGACCGGTTTCCTGAACACGTCCACCAATAACGTCGGCAGCAACGGTACCTTCAACTCGTTCCAGGGCAATGGCGGCAACGACGTCATCACCGGCAACGGCAACACGCAGGTGCTTTACAGCGCCGCCACCGGCAGCGTGACGGTGAATCTCGTGCTGGGAACAGCAACCGGTGACACGTCGGTCGGCAACGACACGATCACGGTCGGGACCGTCAACAACGTCTTTGGTTCAAATTTCGCCGATGTACTGACCGGCGGCGCCCTCAATGAGACGTTCACCGGCGGTCCCACCGGTGGCGTCAGCGGCAACGGCAACGATACGATCGACGGCGGCGCCGGCGGCGACATGGCAGTGTTCAATGGCAGCTTTGGCAACTACAATGTCAATCTTGCAGCCGGCACGGTCCAGGACACCATCGCAAATCGCGACGGGACCGATACGCTCAGCAACATCGAGTTGCTTCAGTTCAACAACAACGGCAACGCGACCTACCATTTGATTGCGGGCGGATCATCGGCGAATCCGGTCGACATCACAGGCCTGGTGTTGAGCGGCAGCAATGGTCTGTCGTCCATGACGGGTGTCAGCGACTTCCTGACCATCGGAAACAACTTCTTCGGCCGCCCGATTGATCTTGGAGCCGGCAGCGGCGATACGATCAACCTCGGCGCCGCCGGCGGCTATACGCTCGCCCTCGCCAATGTCGAGAATCTCGTGGGTAGCAGCGGCAACGACAGCGTCACCCTGACCAACGCTGCCGGTGGATTGAACGTCGATCTCGGCGGCGGCAGCAATAACCTGAACCTTGCCAGTGGTTCCAACACGCTGAGCGTGGCCAACGTTGCAAACCTCAACGGCAACGAGTTCTCCGGACCCTCCAACGACACCCTGACGCTGCTGAACACCGTCAGCGGCATCAGCATCAACCTCGGCGGCGGCACCAACACGATCAATCTCGCTGAGGGCGTGAACAGCCTCAATAATGTGTTCGGCACCAACGTCATCCATGGCACCGAATCCAATGACACCCTCACGGTCGTCAACGGGCTGTTTCAATCCACGGTCGATCTCGGCGGTGGAACCGATACGCTGATCATCACCAATCCCACCGGATTCAATACCCTCGGCCTCGTTGGCGTCGAGAACGTGACCGGCGGAAACGCTGATGACTATATTGTGCTCCAGAATACCGTAACGGGAGTGACGTTCAATCTCGGGAGCGGCAATGATGCCGTTAACCTCGCGAGCGGCACGAATTCCATCGGTATTAATAGCGTTGAGACTATCAGCGGCAGCGATTTCGGATCGCCCAACCTGTCCAGCAACGACACCCTCTTCCTGCTGAACACCGTCAATGGTGTTTCCATCAACCTCGGCGAGGGCGCCAATACGGTAAACCTGGCAGCCGGTGCCAACACGCTGGCTGCCGTCAACAATATCCAAGCCATCAACGGCACGTCCGGCGGCGACACCCTGACGGTGCAGAACCAAATCAACGGTTCGTCGATCGACCTTGGGGGCGGGATTGATACGCTCATTCTGGGCAACGGCTTCAACAGCGTCACCGTCAGCAACATCGAAAATGTCTTCGGCGGAAACACCAACGACAACATCGTCATCGCCGACACCACCGGATCAACAACGGTCACCGGCGGCCTGGGAGCGGACAGTATTACCGCGAGCGCCGCGGCGGACAATTTCCACTTCGCCAGCGTTGCCGACTCAGTGTGGGGCGGCGCCACTGACGTTGTGACTAACTTCGACGCGGGTAGCGACAGTTTCACATTCAATGGACTGGCGGGCACCAATGGTTTTGCCAGTGCGATCCACTTTGTCGGGACGGATGTGGGGTTCGATGGCGGCAACCAAACCGAAGCCCGCCTGGTCAACGCCGGCAACACGCTTCAGATCGACGTCGATGGTAACGGCGTGATGGACAGCCATGACATGGAAATCCAGTTGGTCACCCCGGTCGGGCCATTGACCGACTCGAATTTCCATCTGGTTTAGTTTAAAGCGGCAACGGACCATTTTTCTCAGATCGGCAAGGGCACTTGGGTATGGGCAAGCGGTTCCCCGAA
>JAQGMS010000003.1 GCA_028292245.1 Ramlibacter sp. | reverse complement strand
GGCACGCAACACCTGGCTGCGCGTCGTTGCCATTGCCGGCGAAGTTCTGGGCTATATTGAGGCATGTTTGAAGTGCTCGTTTTCGTGTACGAAAACTACTGGCGCGGCGATGCGTGCCCTGAACTGGACCAACTGGGCCGCAAGCTCAGCGCCCACGGCTTCGAACCCGACGAGATTCACGATGCGCTGGTCTGGCTGGACGGCCTGAACCTCGCGGCGCAAAGCACGCGCGTCGATCCCCAAACCGATGAGGCACCGGGCGCTGCCGTCACGCAGTCGGCGTCCGCCATGCGCATTTACTCGGTTGCCGAACAGGATCACCTCGGCGCCCAATGCCTGGGGTTCGTTTCCTTCCTCGAAACTTCGGGCGTGCTGCCGGCTGCGATGCGTGAGATCGTGATCGAGCGCGCAATGGCCGCGCCGGGCGATCCGGTCTCGCTCGACGACCTCAAGATCATCGTGCTGATGGTGTACTGGAGCTTCGGCGAAGAGCCGGACGCGCTGGTGCTCGACGAGTTGTGCGACCCGGCAGACGGAAGGTTGCCGCACTAGCGGCAACCTTGCGGCTTACTGCAGCAGCCTTTCCGGATTCGCATCCAGCTTGGCCAGCGCGTCGCGCGTGGCGCGCACCGTGAGCGCTTCCTCTTCGGCCGGCAGCAGCAGGCCCGCCTGCAGATAGGACGCGAGGCGCCGGGCCTGGACCAGGTAGCTGCGGCCGCCCAGCGCAGCGAACAGGTGCAGTTGCTTGCGGTCGCTGCGCCACACATATTGCACCTGGGTGATCGCCCCGTTGTGGTCCAGCGAGAACCACGTGCCCAGTTGGAGCTCGCTGGCCCATGCCAGCATGGCCGCGCTCGGGCGCGATCCGCCGTCGGCCACCACTTCGATGTTCGAAGCGTCGATGCCCAGCATCATCTCGATGCTTTCAGCATCCAGCGGCAAGTCCGTGGCGGGGTCGTTGGCAACGAAATCTTCCAGGTGCGCCAGCCGCTTGGCCATTTCTTCGATCCGGTCGTGCGGAATCGCCTCGGTCTTGGATAGGAAGGCATCGGCCAGGGTATCGCCGATCGACTTGATATGCGCTTCCTGCGCCTTGCCCTGGATGCCGATCAGCGACATGCCCTGGCGCAGGCGCTGCAGCAGCTTGGGCAGCTCCTGGATCACCTTGGCGCGCTCGTTGCGGTTGGGCTTGGCGCTGGCGGCCCAGACCAGCTCGGAGGCGCAACTCTTGAGCGACAACGTTTCCTCGTGCTGCGGCCCGTTCTTCACGGCCGACAGCGCCAGCACTTCGGCCCAGACCTTGAACAGGAATTCGCGGATCTCGTCACGCACCGGCATATCGGCCAGCATGCTGCGCATCTCGATGGTGTACTGGATCGCCAGCGTTTCCTTCTGCTCGACCTGCTGGGCCACGCTTACCACGCGCTGAGTCGGCGCGTTGTCGGTGAGGAACCTGGAGAGGAACTTCTGGAACTCGTCGTAGACCAGCTGGAACACGCGACGGCCCGTTTCGGGGTATTGCTCGATCACCTGCACGACCCGCTTGATCTCGACTTCCAGCGCGCCCCCGCCGATGGCGGCGGCGTCGAAGCCCATCACGCACGAACCCATGCGGTCGATCAACTGACGCGCCGGGTGCTCCAGCGTGCCGAAGAACTCCGGCTCCGCGATGGCGCCCCGCAGCACCGGCATTTGCAGCCGCGCGAACCATACTCGCACCGCCGGCGGAATGCGTTCTTCCGCCAGGATGCTCTGGAACATCAGCGCCACGATCTCGATCGTGGCTTTTTCGTTGGAGGTCGCGGCCTTTTTCTTGAGCTCGCCGGTGCGCCGGCGCAGGTCGACAGCCACCTGCTGGACGGCCGCATCGTCATAGACCACGACTTGCTGCTCGGTGCCGTCGCCCTGCGGCTGGGTGACCTGCGCTTCGTCGGCTTGTCGCGACAACGCTTCAGCCAGCGCGGGTGACGGCCGCGTGGGCGGATTGCCGCTGTCGTACCCGACCACGCGATCGGTGAGCAGCCGCTTGAGCTGGCCCAGCACGCCGGTGGCGCGCGCCCGGGCTCGCGCGAGCGGGGGACTGGAGGTCATCAGACGGGTTTCGTCGTGGACCCCGCCTTGCTTTGCTCCCGCCGCCCCGGAATTCGAGTCGAATCCTTCCTGCGACTCGCCCGCGCCGCCATCCGCGCCTTGCATCCCGCCCTGGTCCGCCGGGCCGCCTTGCCCGTCCTGGGCGCCGCTCTGGCCAGCCGGCTCGGTTTGACCATCACCGTGGCCGGCCGGTCCGCCATATCCTGCCGGCCCACCTTGACCGCCTGGACCGCCCTGAACGCCTGGGCCGCCCTGGCCGCTTTGACCGCCTTGACCCCCCCCTGGACCGCCCTGGCTGCCGCGGCCGCGTGCGCCGCCCGCGCCACCGCCCACGCCACCGCCCACGCGGCCACCTTGGCCACCGTAGCCGCCAGGACCACCACCTCCGGCACCGCCGCCTTGGCCACCGTAGCCGCCAGGACCACCACCACCCGCACCGCCGCCTTGGCCACCGTAGCCGCCAGGACCACCACCACCCGCACCGCCGCCTTGGCCGCCGTAGCCGCCAGGACCACCACCCGGGCCGCCACCTTGGCCACCGTAGCCGCCGGGACCGCCACCAACCGCGCCACCGCCGGGGCCCCCATAACCACCAGGACCACCACCCGGGCCGCCGCCTTGGCCGCCATAGCCGCCAGGACCGCCACCCGCGCCACCGCCGGGGCCGCCGTAGCCACCACCGCCCGGGCCGCCGCCTTGACCCCCGTAGCCGCCAGGTGCACCACCTTGACCGCCGTAACCGCCGGGACCGCCCGGGCCGCCGCCTTGGCCGCCGTACCCACCACCACCTTGGCCGCCGTAACCGCCGGGGCCGCCCGCGCCGCCGCCTTGACCGCCATAACCGCCGGGCCCGGCGCCTTGGCCGCCGTACCCCCCTTGATTGCCGGGGCCGCCTTGGCCCCCGTAGCCGGTCTGTCCGCCCTGGGGCCCATATCCGCCCGGATTGGCTTGGCCGCCGGCATATCCCGCGCCATACCCGGTCTCGCCACCACCTTGGCCGCCGTAAGCGTCGCCTTGGTCTGCGCCCACTTCATTGCCTTCGGGACGCGCTTCCGGGTCCGGGCGCGGGGCCTTTTTGGCTGCCGGCGCGGACGCGTTGCGCCGCACCCGGCTGCTCAGGTCGATGTCGCGCATCACGCCCTGTTTGACCAGGAATTCGTTGGTGACCTTGTAGGCGTCGGGGACGTGCTCGAGCATGTACTTCTGGATCACGTCTTGCACCATGGCCCAGGACTCGGGCGGCAATTCCGCCGCGCTCCACTGCTCCACCATGAGTTGGGCAAGCGCTTCGGGGCGCAACACGTCGGTGCTCGCCAGTTCGTCCCCGCCCTCCAGGTACTGCATGCGCAACCGCAGATCGTTCAGTTCCCAGGTCACCTTTTCCCCCAGCGCCAGCGCCAGCCGCGACGACAGGATCTTGCGCTCCACCACGTCGTCGCCGATCAGCTCCAGGCTGATCGATTCGAGCCGGATGCGGGTCGTCGCAGTGGGCGGAACTACCGCTTTCTGCCAGGCCTTGACCGTCGCCTGGGCCCAGCCCGGCCCCTTGCGGTCGAAGTCCATCATGGCGTCCCGCCGTTCGTGCATCTCGCGGGTGCTGGGGCTGGTTTCGACCAGTTCGCTCAGGCGGCTGCGGATCGCCTGCACCATCGGGCCGATCGCCCCTTGCGCCCGGGTGATGAACTGCTCGCGCGCCTGCCGCGCGAGCCGTGCTTCGGACCCTGGTGGCAGTGGGGGCGGGCTCACGTCTTGTCGTCCTAGACGGTGGCGCCCGCGTTGGGATCGTTCGGGTCTTCGTCCTTGCGCCCGGACCCGGCGGACTTGACCAGGTCTTCGCGCTTGATGCCCAGCCACATCGCGATGGCGGCGGCGACGAACACCGACGAGTAGATGCCGAACAGGATGCCGATGGTCAGCGCCAGTGCGAAGTAGTGCAGTGTCGGCCCGCCGAACAGCAGCATCGACAACACCATCATCTGCGTGCAGCCATGGGTGATGATGGTGCGGCTGATGGTGGACGTGATCGCGCTGTCGATGATCTGCACGGTGCTCATTTTGCGGTAGCGGCGGAAGTTTTCGCGGATCCGGTCAAAGATCACCACCGATTCGTTGACCGAATAGCCCAGCACGGCCAGCACCGCCGCCAGCACCGCCAGCGAAAACTCCCACTGGAAGAACGCGAAGAAACCCAGGATGATCACGACGTCGTGCAGGTTGGCGATGATGGCCGCCACGGCGAATTTCCACTCGAAGCGGAACGCCAGGTAGACCATGATGCCCACCACCACCATGGCCAGGGCCTTCAGGCCGTCGGTGGTCAGCTCTTCGCCGACCTGGGGCCCGACGAACTCGGTGCGCCGCAGGCTCACGCCGGCGTCCTGCGACTTCAGCGCCGACAGCACGGTTTCGCTTTGCTGGGCCGAGCTCACGCCCTTTTGCGCCGGCAGCCGGATCATCACGTCGCTCGACGTGCCGAAGTTCTGCACCTGCACGTCGGCGAAGCCCAGGCCGGCGACGGTGCTGCGCACCTTCTCGACGTCGGCCGGCCGGGAATAGCTCACCTCCATCACCGTGCCGCCGGTGAACTCCACCGAAAGGTGCAGCCCGCGGTGGAACAGGAAGAACACCGCGGCGGCGAACGTCAGGAAGGAGATCACGTTGAAGACCAACGCGTTCTCCATGAACGGGATGTCGCGGCGGATCTTGAAGAATTCCATGGGGTGGGTGCTACCTTACTCTGCCTTGGTTATAGCGCCATCCGCGTCCGGCCGCCAGACTGTGCCGATCGAAACGGCCTTCAGCTTCTTCTTGCGGCCGTACCAGAGGTTGACCAGCCCCCGCGAGAAGAACACGGCGGAGAACATCGAGGTCAGGATGCCGATGCAATGCACCACGGCGAAGCCCCGCACCGGGCCCGAGCCGAAGGCCAGCAGGGCCAGGCCGGCGATCAGGGTGGTGATGTTCGAATCGAAAATCGTGCCCCAGGCGCGGTCGTACCCGGCGTTGATGGCCGCTTGCGGCGAGGCGCCGTTGCGCAACTCCTCGCGCACCCGTTCGTTGATCAGCACGTTGGAGTCGATCGCCATGCCCAGCGCCAGCGCCATGGCGGCCATGCCAGGCAGGGTCAGCGTGGCCTGCAGCATCGACAACACCGCCACCAGCAGCAGCAGGTTGACGGCCAGCGCCAGCCCGGAGAACAGGCCGAACAGCATGTAATAGACGGCCATGAAGGCGCAGATCACCGCGAAGCCCCAGGTCACGCTGTGAAAGCCCTTGGTGATGTTTTCCGCGCCCAGGGTCGGGCCGATGGTCAGTTCCTCGATGATTTCCATCGGGGCGGCCAGCGAGCCGGCGCGCAGCAGCAGCGCCACGTCGTTGGCTTCGACGGTGGTCATGCGCCCGGAGATCTGGACCCGGCCGCCGCCGATCTCGCTGCGGATCACCGGCGCCGTCACGACTTCGCCCTTGCCCTTTTCGAACAGCAGGATGGCCATGCGCTTGCCCACGTTTTCGCGGGTCACGTCCTTGAAGATGCGCGATCCCTTGGCGTCCAGCGTGAGGTGCACGGCCGCCTCCTGGGTCTGGTTGTCGAAGCCGGGTTGGGCATCGGTGAGGTTGTCGCCGGTCAGCACGACTTGCTTCTTGACCACCACGGCCTGGCCGCTGCGCTCGAGGTAGCGTTCGGTGCCGAACGGTACCGCTCCCGTGCCCAGTTCGGCCGCGCGCGCCTCGGTGCTTTCGTCGACCATGCGCACTTCGAGCGTGGCCGTGCGGCCCAGGATGTCCTTGGCCTTGGCCGTGTCCTGCACGCCCGGCAGCTGCACGACGATGCGGTCCTGCCCCTGCTGCTGGATCACCGGCTCGGCCACGCCGAGCTCGTTGATCCGGTTGTGCAGCGTGACCATGTTCTGCTTGAGCGCCTGCTCCTGGACCCGCCGGGCCGCTTCCGGCTTGATGGTGGCCGTGAGCTTGTATTCCGTGCCCTCGGGCGCATCGACTGCCTGCAGGTCGGGAAACTGGTCGGCGATGACCGCCTTGGCCGCCTCCAGGGTCTGCGTGTCGCGAAAGCGCACTTCGATGGCCTGGCCGTTGCGGTTGATGCCGGCATGCCGCACGCTCTTTTCGCGCAGGATGCTGCGCAGGTCGCCGGCCAGCGCCTCGGCCTTCTTGGTGAGCGCCGCCTGCATGTCCACTTGCAGCATGAAGTGAACGCCGCCGCGCAAGTCCAGCCCCAGGTACATGGGCGCGGCACGCAGCGCGGACAGCCACTTGGGCGAAGCCGACAGCAGGTTGAGCGCCACCACATATTGCGGATCGGTCGCATCGGGCACCAGGGCCTTCTGGATCGCGTCCTTGGCCTTGAGTTGCGTGTCGCCGCTGTCCAGCCGCACCTTCACCGAAGTGCCTTCGAACGTGACGGCCTCGGGCTTGATGCCCGCGGCCGCCAGTGCCTGCTCGATCCGGGTCTGGGTCGTGCTGTCCACCTTGACGGTGGCCTTGCCGGCCGACACTTGCACCGCCGGCGCTTCACCGAAGAAATTCGGCAGCGCGTAAATAGCCCCCACCAGCAATGCGATCACGATGATCGCGTACTTCCAAGCCGGATATCGATTCATCTGTTGAAACCTGAAGGACACGGGGTGCGAAGCACCCGTGTTCCCGCCTTATTTGATTGTGTTCTTGGGAAGGACCTGCACGATCGCACTGCGCTGCAATTGCACTTCCACGCCGGGCGCAATTTCGACGCTCAGGTAGACGTCGCCGAGTTTCGTCACTTTGCCGAGCACACCGCCGGCGGTCGCGACTTCGTCGCCCTTGGCCAGCGCCTCGACCATCGTGCGGTGCTCCTTTTGCCGCTTCATTTGCGGCCGGATCATCACGAAATACAGCACCACGAACATCAGCACCAGCGGCAGCATGCTCATGAGCGATGACTGCATGTCTCCGCCGGCGGCGGTTTGGGCAAATGCGGAAGAAATGAACACGGCGGCTCCAGGTGGAAATTCTTGTTGAAAGTTGCCCGCGCGAACTGACCGGCACCCTTAATGTGCCGTAGCGCGCAAAGCGTTCGATTGTATGCGGCGCGCCCTGGAGTAATAAGTTGTAACCCGCCCGGATGAAGTGCCGGACGAGGCCTCGCAACCTCAGGCCGCTTCGGCGTCTGCCTGGGGCTGCTCCCAACGGCGCATCAGGCCATCCCATTGGATACGTGCGGCCGCCAAGTTGCGTTCCTTCACATGCCCGTAGCCCTTGATCTGCTCCGGGATGCGGGCAATCTCGACCGCCAGGCCGTGGTTGGCGCCGTCCAGCTCACGCAACAGCTGTTCGATGCTCTGGCGATACTCGCCGATCAGGGCGCGCTCGGTGCGCCGCTCCAAGGTCGCGCCGAAAATATCGAGCGGCGTGCCGCGCAGGCCCTTGAGCTTGGTCAGCACGCGAAAGCCCAATCGCATGGCCGGGCCGAACTTGCGCTTTTGAAGCTCGCCTTTCTCGTTGCGGCTGGACGTGAGCGGCGGTGCGAGGTGATAGTTCACCTTGTAATCGCCCTCGAACATCGCCGCGATCTTTTCGTGGAACCCGGTCTCGGTGTGCAGGCGCGCCACTTCGTATTCGTCCTTGTACGCCATCAGCTTGAACAGGTAGCGCGCGACGGTCTCGGTGAGCGTGCTCTTGCCCAGCGCGTTTTCGGCGGCGCGCACTTTCTCGACGAACTCCTTGTAGCCACGGGCGTACGACTCGTTCTGGTAGGCCGTGAGGAACTCCACTCGGCGCGCGATCAGGTGTTCCACCGTCTCGCGCTTCTTGAATTCGATCACTTGTGCCGGCGCCAGCAAGCCTTCGACGGATGCCCAGTCGTGCGCTGCGCGGCGGCCCCATTCGAAGGCCGCCTTGTTGTTGTCGATCGCCACGCCATTGAGCTCGATCGCGCGGATCAGCGACTCGTGGCCCAGCGGAATCCAGCCCTTCTGCCAGGCGTAACCCAGCATCATCGGGTTGGTGTAGATGCTGTCCCCCATCAGCTTGGTCGCCGCGACGTCGGCGTTGAAGGCCGATACGCCCGCCGGCCCGACCGCATGCACGATCTCCGCCGCGCAGGCGTCGGACGGATTGGCCCAGTTGGCATCCTTGACGAACGCCGCCGTCGGCGTGCTGTGCGAGTTCAGGGCCACATGGGTGCGGCCTTCGCGCATGCGCAGCACGGTCTCCTTGCCGGCCGCGACGATCGGGTCGCAGCCGATAATGAGGTCGGCCCCGGCCATGCTCACGCGCGTGGTGCGGATGTCGTCCTGGTGTTCGCCGATCAGGATATGGCTCCAGGTGGCCCCGCCCTTTTGCGCCAACCCCGCCGAGTCCTGCGTGACGATGCCCTTGCCCTCGATGTGGCCGGCCATGCCCAGCAATTGGCCGATGGTGATGACGCCGGTCCCGCCGACACCCGCGACCACGATGCCGAACGCGCCATCGATCGCCGGCAATACCGGCAGCGGCAGTTCGCCCATGGAAAAAGGCGAAGGCACCTGTGTTTTCGCCTTCCCCTTCAGCTTGCCTCCTTCCACCGTCACGAAGCTCGGGCAGAAGCCCTTCAGGCAACTCATGTCCTTGTTGCAGGTGCTCTGGTTGATGGTGCGCTTGCGCCCGAATTCGGTTTCCAGCGGTTCGACCGACAGGCAGTTGCTCTTGACGCTGCAGTCGCCGCAGCCTTCGCACACCAGGTCGTTGATGACGACGCGAACCGCCGGATCGACCATCGTTCCGCGCTTGCGGCGCCGGCGCTTTTCGGTGGCGCAGGTCTGGTCGTAGATGATGGCCGTGGTGCCCTCGATCTCGCGGAATTCGCGTTGCGTGCGGTCCAGCTCGTCGCGATGGCGCACTTCAACCCCTGGCGGCAATTTGGCCATCGTGTACTTCTCGGGCTCGTCGGTGACGATCACTTCGCGTGTCACGCCCTCGGCCATCAGGCTGTGCGCGATCTGGGTCACCGAGTGGCCTTCGGGCCGCTCGCCCACCTGCTGGCCGCCGGTCATCGCCACCGCGTCGTTGTAGAGAATCTTGTAGGTGATGTTGACGCCCGCGGCAATCGACTGGCGGATCGCCAGCAGGCCGCTGTGGAAATAGGTGCCGTCGCCGAGGTTGGCGAACACATGCTTTTCGGTCGAGAACGCCTGCTGCCCGACCCACGGCACGCCTTCGCCGCCCATCTGCGTGAAGCCGATGGTGGCGCGATCCATCCAGGTCGCCATGAAGTGGCAGCCGATGCCCGCCATGGCGCGCGAGCCTTCGGGCACGACGGTGGAAGTGTTGTGCGGACAGCCGGAACAGAACCAGGGAGCGCGATCGCCCTTGACTTCGAGCACCTGCATCGCCCGCTCCTTGGCTTCCAGGATCGCGAGCTGCGCGTCGATGCGGGCCGCCATGTCGCCGTCCACGCCCAATTTCTTCAGGCGCTGCGCAATCGCGCGGGCGATCAGTGCCGGCGACAAATCGGCATTGGCGCGCAGCAGGGTGTTGCCGGTGGGGTTGGCCATCGACCATTCGCCGCCCGAGAAG
>JAQGMS010000368.1 GCA_028292245.1 Ramlibacter sp. | reverse complement strand
ACCGGCGGAGACGCGTTGGCCCAACCGGGCTTAAACAAATCTTATCCGCCGGCGACGGTGACAAGAAAGAATTCGTCGCCGGGGAGAGCTCGATATAAGCCGTAAAACCATTGCGCAGGGAAGGCCGGAGTGTCTCCGCTGAACCTGTATGCTCATGTGCGCTTCTTCTACCCATTCTGCACATGAGACCTCGGGTGCAGCGCCACCCGGTCTTCCCTGCGCCCTCTCATTTAGAGGACGCGAAACTACCAGCATAATCCGGGCGCATCGCGCCGCGGCAACGGAGAACCTTGAGTCGGCCACCGCTCGGGTTGAATTGCTCCCTTTTTGCCTCCGGGATATACGATCCGCGATAATCCCTGACAAAACGTCGCTTTTTCCCCGTATATCAAAAGCGCCGCGCGGATATTACGATGGCGGCTACGCGCTGCACCGCGACCCCTTGAGAATACTCACTCCCTGGAATCGGCTGGTTTCCCATGGATAGCGCCCATCTCGCAGAACATGCCGGCACCGCCGGCGCGCTGTTCGCGTCGGTCTTCGTCGTGGCGACCACCACGATGCGGACCATGATTCCGTTGCGGGTTTTCGGCATTATCAGCAACTTCGTCTTCATCGCCACCGCGATTCCAACCCACAATTATCTGGTCATCGTGGTGCAGTCGGTGGTGCTGGTGCTCAATTCGTACCGGCTGCACCAGATGCTGCAGCTGGTGCGCGACGTGAAGAAATCCGTCAACAGCGACCTGTCGATGGAATGGCTGAAGCCGTTCATGACCGAGCGCCAATGCGCCGCCGGCGAGGTGCTGTTCTACAAGGACGAGAAGGCCGAGGACATGCTCTACATCGTCAGCGGCCGTTTCCGCCTGGTCGAATCCGGGATCGAGTTGCCGGTCGGCGCCATTGTCGGCGAGCTCGGCATGCTGTCGCCGTCCAACATGCGAACCCAGTCGCTGGAATGCATCGAGGCGGGCCTGGTGCTGAGCGTCAGCTACACCAAGGTCGAGGAGCTCTACGTGCAGAATCCGGAATTCGGCTTCTACTTTCTTCGGCTCGCCAGCGCCCGGCTGTTCCAGAACCTCGCAACGCTGGAGCAGCGGCTGGCCCGGCAGGCCGCGCCCGGGCCGGCTTAAAGGGCTTTTATCGTGGCAGGCGTTCTATCATCGCTGCGTTACCTGCTCGCCGATTTCATCGGCGACGACGAGGAGACGCAGCCGTTCCTGCCGGAGGGGCTGCCGGAGGGCACAGCTTCCATTGTCAGCGAAGCCATCCACCGGCTGGTCGATTATCAGGGCGCCGGCTACGCCAACCTCTACCTGCACCGGTTGCGGCGTTTCATCGGCCGCCGCGATGTCGATGACGCGATGTTCGCCGAAATCGCGCGCCTGATGGTGATGCGGATGAGCTACGAGGATCCGATCCGGATCGCGCAGCTCAAGCTCGCCGAAATCGAGAACAATCCCGGCCATCCGCCGTCGGCCGACGCCGTCAGGAAGTTCCGGCTCGATGAACTGATCAGCGTGCTACCTG
Source organism: Ramlibacter sp. (assembly GCA_028292245.1). Taxonomy (GTDB): domain Bacteria; phylum Pseudomonadota; class Gammaproteobacteria; order Burkholderiales; family Burkholderiaceae_C; genus Ramlibacter. Next base: position 1,091 of record JAQGMS010000368.1, on the reverse strand, counting down.
CGATGGTCGCCGAGCCAATTCTCGATGTGCTCGAACGCCTGGGATGGGTGCACAAGCCGGTCTCAATGAAGTTCTCTACCGCGACCCGGTGGGGCATTCGCCGGTTGAGGATCGAGGCGGCGTTGCGGCGATGGCGCCTGTTCTCGGTGCGTTATGCCGGCGAGCGGGTCTGGGTCGAGCGCTGGCTGCACATGATCGACCGCAGCCTGACCAAGCAACCCGAGGCGGCGTCGGCGATCGTGCAGACCGCGACCATGGTGCAGGGTTACGGCGACGCCTATCGCCAGGGCCTCGCCGACTGGCACGCGATCATCGATGGCCTGGTCAAGCCGACATTCGACGGCGTGCTGCCGCGGGCCGATCTGGCCGGCGCGGTGGCGGAAGCGCGCGCCGCAGCCTTGCCAGATCCGCGGCAGGCCGCCCTCAAGCGCACCATCGCGGAGATCAGGGCGCGGGCGCTCAGCTCCCGCACGAGCGCCGCCGCGGGTTAGGCACGTCAGAGTCCGTTATGAGCGCCGATCAGTGGTGTAAGTCATTGAAAAACTTCTAAAATTATACCCGGATGAACCCGCGCCCTTGGGGATCGCCACCAGCTCAGGCGCTCTGCGCTGTCTTCACGATCACCACGTTGTCGTCGTGGCCGCCATGCCGCTTCAGGCTCTCGCGCCGCATGCCGATCTCGTCGCGCACGAATTCATAGCCGAGCTTGAACGTATCCAGCCCGTCGCTCGAGATGGTGCCGTCGCGCAGTCCGATCACCGCACCCCGCAGGATGGTTTCGAGCTCGTCCTGCAAGGCGTCGATGGCGTCCATCGAGGTGGTGTGCTCGACCCGCTCGCCGATGTCGAGAATGGCCGTGGCCAGCTCACCGGCCTTCTCCGGCGCGATCCGCGTCACCTTGGTGTAAATCCCCGCACAAATCGAACCGATCACGCTGAGCGCCGCTACCGCCAGATACAACAGGTCGCTGTAGCGGTCCATGAACGACTTGGTGTCGTCGTTGATGTATTCGGCCGCACCCTGGTGGGCGACGATGAAGGCGTCCTTGTCGACGTCGGCCGGTTCGATTCGGGAGGCGAAGCCGTCTTCGA
>JAQGMS010000359.1 GCA_028292245.1 Ramlibacter sp. | reverse complement strand
GGGTATCTGCCGGATTCACTCAGCGCCGGTATGTATATGAGGGGCTCAATTCCATTGTCGAGAAGCCCGCGGGCATAATACCAGGCCCAATCGTTGCGATAGCTCTCAAGGTAGCTCGTTCGGCTCTGCCCCTGAACCCATCCGAAAAAACCCTCGAAAGACCCGCAGCTCAACAGCAATGCGACTTTCATTGAGCATTTCCGCTGCGACACCCCCCGAGCGCTGGCGCGCCGGACCAAAATTGCGACCGCCGGCCGCACGCCCGATTAAATGCTAGATCCAATCGAATGTCCTGGTCCGTGCGAGCGCGGTTCCATTGCAGCTGCTGCTGCCAATTCGGGACCCGCTCGGTTCAATTAAATAATAATACCGACCCAATTAAATCGCCTCGTTGACCGTCCGTGAAGTGTCTGTTAGTTAAAAGATTATCACGCGCTTTGGTCAATTGTAAACAGTCGGATTTTGCGCGGCTCGGAATGAAGAATATCAATCCGTCAGATTTAATGTCTTGCGCTGGCCGTGTTGCAGTGATCTCCACGGATGTTTTTGATACGTTGTTAATTCGAACGAGCCGGTCCGAACGGACGCGCATCTTCAAGGGCGAGCAGTTGTTTTCCGCTCTACTTGCGCAGCACGGCTGGCGCATTCCAGTCGATGTTCTGGTGAATACACGGCTGCAGGCGCAAAGGCTTGCGTTTCGGGGGCTCTCCTTGCGAAAGACCGCGGGCGAGGTCCGGCTGAGCGACATCATCTATCGCCAACTCGCCATCTTGGGTGTTCCGCAGTCGATGGCCGAGGACCGTCTTCGGATCGAGCAGCAGGTCGAGAAAGCGTCTCTCGTCGGCAACCAGCAGCTTGCCAGGATCCTCCGCGCGCATCGAATGGCCGGAAAACGCATCATCGCCATCAGTGACACCACCCTATCGGGACCTGCCGTCGAGGACCTCGTCAGGCATTTTCATGGACCGCATCTGGTCGACCGCGTGTACAGCAGCGCGGATTACGGCCTGACCAAGCGCAAAGGCGACCTGTTTCTCGCAGCGGCGCAAGCGGAGAATGTCTCGCTAAGCGAGCTGTTGCATATCGGCGACGACTTGCTTGCGGATGTGAAAATGCCGACTGCGAAGGGTATTACGGCCAGACACCTGCAACAGCCGAGTTATCGCCGCTATCTACGCGCAGCTGATGCGCTCGTTACCGAGAGCAAGCGCTTCGTGCGCGGGAGCTCGAAGGGCCGAACTGCCGAAGCTTCCAGCGCGGATCCCTCCGCCTTCGGGCGGATCGTCCTGGGGCCGATCGTGGTGCAGTTCTGCCTCCTGATCTGGGCGTATGCGAGCGAAGCACGAGCTTCTGGAACCGCATCGCTCATGTTTTGCGCCAGGGGCGGCATCGGTATCCGGGAGGCCTTCGAGCGGGTCATTGCAAGGCTCGGTTTGCCGCTCGACATGCCCCGTGAAAACCTGATGATTTCCCGCCTTGTAGCCGCCCGGGCCGCAATTCTCGCGCAGCGCCATTCGGCTATCGAAGAGCTTGATCGCGAGTTCAAGGGCAGCAGCTTTGCTGAGGTCGCGGCCGCGTTGGGAGGGCGCAATTACGAACTGTCGCAAGACTGGCAAGGACTTTTCACCGGGCAGCATTTCCTCAAGCTGCTGTTCGGACACTCCGGGACCGAGGTATTCAGCGACATCAAAAAGCAAAACGAGCTCTTCGCCCGACATCTCGGCCAACTCGCAAAGGGTGCCGATCGCATTATCCTGTGTGATACCGGTCTATATGCCAGCACGCAGCGGCTTTTGGCGGACGGATTTCCCGCTTTGCGCATCGAGACCATTCAGTTCGCTCGCTCAAACTACAAAGGCCATGGCGAAGAGCACTTTGCAAAGGTGACCGGCCTGATGGTCGAACAAGACGTCTATAGTCCGCTCAACGTTCATTCCTGCGTGTTGCGATACTGGCATCTGATAGAGAGTCTCTTTGAGCCTGCCGTCCCCTCGGCTCGTCTCTTCAGCGAAAAGGGCGGCCAAGTCGCCGCGAATTGCGGCGATATCACCTTCGGCAAGATCAACCCTGCGGCGAACAATCCGCTGCTGCGCGGCGCGCTCGATTACATCGAATCGCTGCCGCCGAACGGCGGAGCCACCGCGCTCAATGCGGCCGAGGCCGCCTGGCGTCGTCTGAGGCAAGCCATTACCCGACCGACGGATGCGGAGCTGAAATGCCTTGAAGTCGCGGGCCGCTCGGTCGACTTCGGACGCCCGGACATCCTGCAGATCTTCACCCCGGCGCAGCACAAGGGCTTCATGACCAAGCTTGCGCTGCTAAAGGCGCAGCTCTGGCGTGAGGGCACAATCGCCCGGGAATTTCCATACTTGAAGCACGCGCTACTACCATTGCTGGGGACAGCGCATTCAATGCGCGGCTTGCTGGCTGAACTGCATTGATCTCTGCCGCGCATATCGGCAGCCCGTCACAGCGGGGGTACCGGAGTTTCGCGCTTTGACCACACAATTCTTACAAGCCGGATGAAAAAGCCCGCGGCGTTCAAGCGATGCTCTCGGAGGGGCGGCTGGAGATTGGATGAACCGCCAAGAGGACCGACCGATGATTGGACAACTTGTCAAAGAAATTGCCTTCAGAGGATACCGCGAGATGATGTTGCGCGGGTACTTACGACCCTTGTGGTACCCTCGCTATCAGTTCCAGTATTTTCCACGCCAGCTGTGCTTCCTTGCCAAATGCCTTGACCGCACTGCGGATATTGATGGAGCCGTTGTCGAGATCGGATGCGCGCATGGCCTCACCACAACCTTTCTCTATGAATACATGAAGGATTCTGAAATCAACAAGGCCTACTACTGCATCGATACATTTTCCGGCTTTGCTCCGGACGACATCGCTGTCGAAAGACAAATCCGTGGAAAGGACCACAATTATGAAGAGGCATTTAAGAACAACAGCGTCGCTTGGTTCAAGGAAGCGCTCGCCCGGCGCCATATCACAGACGTAACTGTGATCAAGGGAGACATCTGTACCTTGGACACATCATTGCTTCCGGACAAGATTTCCATGTGCCTTCTCGATGTCGATCTCTACCAGCCCGTCAAAAAGGGCCTTGAGAGGATTTTCCCCCGTTTGAGCAAAGGCGGCATCATCGTAGTCGATGACTGCTGGTCCAAGGACAACCATTTATGGGTAAGTGGGGTCTCTGAAGCCTACGACGGCGCCATGCAGGCCTACAAGGAATTTACCGCCGAGAATGGCCTGCCGGAGACTTTCGTCGAGACGAAGCTCGCGCTTGTCGAGCGTGCCTAGGTTGGTGGCAATTCAGTTGTCACAATCTGCAAGTGCTCAGCGCCAAGTTGACATTGGTCAGTATAAAAAATGCGAGGGAGGAATTTTCGGAAACGAATGGACGGGGCGTCATGAGCGTAGAACCCATCGGCCTGATCACGTTCATCATTGGCTTTGTTTGCTTACAGCTTGGCTATCGCGTGATGTTCGCGACCTTCGTCGTTGCGGCCCTGTTCGGCTCGGCAGCGGCTCTCCTGATCGGTTCGGCCACCATTCAGCCTGCACATCTTCTGCTTGCCTTCTTGATTATGGCAGCGCTCAGGCGCAGCCGCGAGGCGGGTCGCGCCGCTGCTGCTTTGCGCCCTCTCAAGCCTGGCTTCTGGCTGCTGTGCCTGGTGGTTTATGGCATCGCCACCGCGATCGTGATGCCCCGGTTAATGGCGGGAGCTACGCAAATCGTCCCTCTCGGCGTCTCGGAATACGCAAACACAGGTTGGACGGTCCCGCTCGGTCCAGTTTCGAGCAACTTCACGCAATCAGTTTATTTGACGGCAGATCTGTTCTGTTTCGCTGTCACGGTCGCGGTTGCATCGACGCGAGCCGGATTCGTATCGATTGTTGGCGCGCTGCTGGCATACGCGGCGATCAACATCCTGCTCGCATTGCTCGACATAGCTACTTACTCGACCGGTACCCAGTGGATGCTGGATTTTCTTCGTAATGCCCAATATACGCTCCACAACGAGGAAGAGATCGTCGGCCTGAAACGTATCGTCGGATCTTTTCCCGAAGCATCGGCTTTCGCCCGCTCCACGCTGGGAGCGTTAGGGTTCTGCGGAACGTTATGGCTCTGCGGATATCGGCCAGTGTTGAGCGGCACGCTTGCGATCGCTTCTCTCGTGCTGGTCGTGCTGTCTACATCATCGACGGGACTTGCCGGGACACCTGTAGTTCTGGCGATCCTGTACGCGACGGCGGTGATGCGCACCGGCTTCAACCCGAAGCGACCCTACGGTTCCGCTGCCGTGCTCTGCGCCCCGCTGGCCGTAGGTGCCGTCGCCTTGGCAGTTCTCCTCAACGAACATGCATTCGAGACGATCCGCAACTACTTCGACCTGCTGATATTCAGCAAGTCGACATCCGCTTCCGGAATCGAACGAGGAGCGTTCAACAGCTTCGGTCTGCAGAACTTCCTTGACACCTATGGGCTGGGTGTCGGGCTTGGCACGGTTCGGACATCCAGTTTTCCGGTCGCGCTTCTCTCCAACGTCGGCTTACCCGGGACTATATTTTATCTGCTCTTTGCCGTGACGGCGATTGCCTACCCTCGCGGTTCGCCCAGGACCTTCCCATTCGATGTACGGCTTGCTGCGCGCAACGCATGCCTCGGTCTGATCATTG
>JAQGMS010000339.1 GCA_028292245.1 Ramlibacter sp. | reverse complement strand
CGAGGATGCCTCACAGAGGTCACCATGGCCAACCGTGGCTTTCCCACTCGGGCCATCATCTAGTTGTTGCTAGGCCAAAACTCCGCGACCCTCATCGAGGGCTCAGGGCGGATGCTCACAAGCCGTCTCCAGTTCAACGTCCGGTGTGGGAATGAACCGCATGCTTAACGTCCGTGTCAACGGCCGTCGGCCGAACCTGCTGCCGATCGCGCGAGAAGGACCCCGCTCGCTACGGCACTGGGCTCGTCACCCGCCGCCGAGTGAGGCCGGCCCGGGCTTCTTGACCTGACCTGCGGCAGCGAACACATACCCGCACGCAACCCTGTCCGCGTAACACCGCCAGCAAGTGCCGGTGCGAGCTGTGCCGGGCAGTCTTCGCGGCCTACCGGGCCCGGCGACGAGCCATTGGAGAGAACGGGTGTCGGCGTACGACCTCACGTGTCGGTTCAGGTACGACCTCACGTGTCGGTCTTCGGCGTGGGGATCATGGCATGGGCTCACCCCCGGGGACCAGCGCGAGCCGGTCCTTGAGGCGGTAGCTCGGGCCGTTGACGCTGATCACGTCGCAGTGGTGCAGAAGCCGGTCGAGGATCGCGGTGGCCAGTACGTCGTCGCCGAGGACTTGGCCCCATTCGGCGAAGCTCTTGTTGCTGGTGACGATCATCGAGCCGCGTTCGTAGCGGCGGCTGACGAGCTGGAAGACCATGTTCGCCTCGGCGTGCGACAGCGGCAGGTAGCCCACTTCGTCGACGACCAGCACGCTGGGTCGCAGGTAGGCGGTGAGTTGGCGGGAGAATCGGCCGGTGGCCTCGGCGACGCGGAGCTTGCGGACCATGTCGTCCAGGGTCGTGAAGTAGACCGAGAAGCCGGCTTGGCAGGCGGCGACGGCCAGGCCGACAGCGAGGTGGGTCTTACCGACGCCGGGCGGGCCCAGGAGCGCGATGTTGGCGTGCCGTTCGACGAATTCCAACGTCGCGAGGTCGCGGACCTTGCGCGGCTCGAGGTCGGGTTGGAAGGCGTAGTCGAACTCGTCCAGCGTCTTGTGGTGCGGCAGCCCGGACAGCTTCAGTGCGTTGTGGAAGCGGCGTCCTTCGCGCAGCCCGAACTCCTCGCCGAGCAGCAGGTCGAGGAAGTCCAGGTAGCCCATCTGCTCGGCTTCGGCGCGGGCGACGAGCTCGCTGAGGGTGTCGGTCAGGTGCGTGAGGCCAAGTCGGCTGGCGTGGTCACGGATCCGGGTCGTCGTCAGCGCGCTCATCGCGCGCCCCCAAGGCCGGCCGCGGCCGCGTAGCTGGCCAGGGAGCGTCGTCCGACGGGGGTGGCCGCGGCCCGGTTGCGGGCTAGCAGCGCCGCGAGCGGGTTCGGCCCGACGTCCGGCACCGGCACGTCGTCATCGGCAGAGCAGGGCGGGGCTTCGACCAGGGTGCGGCGGGTGTGTCCGTCGGGCAGGCCCTCCCAGTGCCGCTCGTCGATGACCCAGCTGCCACGGGCGGTGGCCCGCGGGTGCGCCGCCAGCAACGTCGAGACACCCGCGGCGGCGGCGGTCAGGGCGTGGATGCTGATCAGGTTCGCGCCGGCACGGACCTCGACCTGCTGGCCCGCCCGGACCCGCCGCGCCGGCAGCGAATACAGCGAGGCGTCGAAGGAGATCAGGCAGTCCTTGCCGACGCGCCGCAGGTACTTGTCTGTGACCAGATACGGCAGTTGCGGCAGCGCGCCCAGCGCCGCCCGGTCGGGCTCGGCCCGGACGGCGATGACCTGCCCGTGTGTGCGGTGGGTCTGGGCCCGCCGGATCGGCAGCCACGCTGTGAACGTGTCGTCGAGCTCGGCGACCGAGTCGAACGACCGGCCCGCCAGCACGTGGTCGCGCACGATCTGCACCTGCCGCTCGACTCGGCCCTTCCCTGTCGGGCGGTAGGCCGCCAGCACGTCGATGACGAACCCGTAGTGCTCGGCGAACGCCGCCGCCTCCGGATGGATCGGCACCGCCTGGCCGGGCGCGACGTGCCGCTTCACCACCGTCTTGGTCCGGTCATAAACGACCGACGCCGGGACGCCGCCGAAGTGCGCGAACGCCCGCCGGTGACAATCCCAGAACGTCGCCATGTCCATGCTGGTGGTGAAGCAGCAGAACGGGTCCCGGGAGAACGACAGCGTCATGTGGAACGAGTAGACGGTCCCAGCCCCGGCGCGGGCCAGTAGCCCGCCCTCATCACCCCAGTCGACCTGCGCCTGCGCGCCGGCGACGACCTCGAACCGGCGGTGTAACCCGCGCAACGGATTCTCATCGCGCTCGGCGAGCTCGTCCTCGACCCGCGGCCGCGCCTCGGCCAAGTACATCTTCACCCGCTGGTAGTGGCCCGTGAAGCCGTGCTCGGCCACGAGGCGCTCATGGATCACGCTGCCCTTGAGCGTGACGTCCTGACGCAGCCACGCGTCGACCAACGGCGCGAACATCGTGATCAGCTGCGGCTGGCAGCCCTTCCGTGACGGCGCCCGTGGAGGCAACGCGACACCCTCGATCTCCAGGTACTTCTTCACCGTGCGCCAATCACAACCGCACTCCGCGGCGATCTCGGCATAGGACGCACCAGCCTCGTGCAACGGCCGGAAACGACGAACGTTCATCCAGGTCTCCTGATCGACGATCATGAGCAGCGGTCACCCTTCGGGCTCGTCTACTTGGCGGTGGACGAACCGAAGGGTGATCTTGCTCAAGGCGAGAACGACACCGACTCGCCGAAGACCGACCTACACATCAGGCCGTACCCCGACCTACACGTGAGGCTGTACGCGGACAGCAGCCGGTAGCCGAACTCCGGGTCATCGGAGTGCGCCTCGAACAACGCATGGGCTCGGTAGGCCTGCTCGAGCTCCGCGGCGGTGACCGGCTGGTCGAGCCAGCGGTAGTAGGGCTGCCTTGCGATCTTCAGGACCCGGCACGTCACCGTGACGGGGATCCCGTCCTCGGCCAGCTCACGGACGAGCGGGTAGATC
>JAQGMS010000318.1 GCA_028292245.1 Ramlibacter sp. | reverse complement strand
TCTTCCGCACCGAACAGCCCGCCCTCCGACGCATGCGGGTTGATGCCGAACAGCGCGACCTTCGGGCTCGCCAATCCAAGCGCCGCGCAGGCCCGCACCCCTGCGAGCGTCGCCGCCACCACCAGCTCGGGCGTGATCCGGGCCAGCGCCGCCGCCACGCTCTCATGCAGCGTCACATGCACGATGCGCAACCCGCCGCCCACCAGCAGGAGGAACACGCTGTCTTCCGGCTGGTTGCACACGCGCGCCAACAGGGAAGGGTAGCCGCTGAAGGAGATGCCGGCCTGGTGAATCGCCGTCTCATGGTGCGGCCCCGCGACCACGGCGTCGAACTCAGCCGACTTGCAAGCCTCGATCGCCGCCGTCGCCGATGCGATGGCGCTCGCGCCGGCTTCGGCATTCACTTGCCCCGGCACCGCGGCGCCGGCCGAAAGCTCGCCCGCCGGCCGCAACTCGGTTCCGTACAGCACGGCCTGCAACCCGAGTGCCTGTGCGCTGCGCATCATCACATCGGGCGGCCCGAACACCGTCACGCGCAATCGATCTTCCCCGCGCAACGCCTCCAGCGCCTTGAGGACGATCTCCGGCCCGATGCCGTTGGGGTCCCCGACCGAGAGGGCAATCCTGCGCATCACAGCGGCAGCGCCAGCAGCGTGTCGGTGACGGTGCTGTCGCACACCGCCACGCGCTCGGCCAGCAAAAGCTTGCCGTCCTTGCCGACGACGAAGCGGTCCTGGTACACGCCGGTGGCGAACAGCACAGTCTCGCCGGTCGCCATGATCCGCGCCACCATGAAGGGCGTGCGCGCCACCGCGCCCGAATCGTCGGCGGATTCGACCAGCGGCACGCCCAGCAGGTGCCGGTAGCGCTGGCGCTCGTAGATGTTGGCCTCGCGCAGGGCGGCGATGCGGTCCTCCAGCATCGCGCGCGAATCGGCGTAGACGATCCCCGCCGGCAAGCCTTCGCGCTCGTTTTCGACATGGGTGATCCGGTAGTGGCAGTTCTCGGTGAAGAACGCAGGCCACTGCTCCAGCGCATCGCTGTCGATGGTGTGCGCATAGGCCGCGTTGAAAGCGCACAGCGCCATCAGGTCGATCATCGTCAGGCCCCCATGTGCCGGCGATAGGCTTTCCAGAAGCCGCGCACCGATGTTTCGGTGGCGCGTCCTTCGCTCGAGCCGGTCTCGCCACCGCCCATCTCGATAATGGCTTCCAGCCCTTGCGCCCCGGCGATGCCGCGCTGCACGAATCCGCCCACCGCGCCGTCTTCCATCGAGATGAAACCCGCCGGGCCTACCAGGTTGGATTGCTTCAGCCTCACGCTGCGCTGCTCGGGCGTGTCGTCGCGGTAGCCGATATAGGTCCAGTTCAGCTCCGCGCGCTGCTGTCCCTTGGGCAGCACCTGGCGGACGGCGAGGCAGTTCTGGATTTGCTGCAGCACGAAGCCGGGAAACACCGACAGGATCTGCAGCGTGATGCCGTCGCCGTATTCGTCGAAGCCGGCCAGGAGGCTCGGGTCCTTCAGCCGGTAGTTCCCGGTGTCGGAGCGCAGGCCCTGCTCCTTGTACGACGCATCGGCGGCGGCCGGGTCGATCATCGAGAAGCTCACATGATGGCCACCCGACTCGTCGACGATCACGCCGCCTTTTTGCGAAAGGCGGTTCAATTCGAAGGTGGTGAAGAACAGGTGCAGCAGGCTGGCGTGGTAGCTGTCCTTCACGTTCTCCACATACAGCTTCCAGTTGTTGGGCAGCGCCTGGGTGAAGCGGCCGATCACCTGCACCGGCTTGTGCAGCACGCGTTCGATGCGCGCGCAAATCTCGTCACCCAGGTATTCCTCGATCGAAGGCACGTCCTCGCTGAAGCTGCCGAACACCAGCCCGCAGAAGACGGCGACGCGCAGTTTGCGCGGCCCGTGGTCTTCCTTGCAGAAGCTCGCCGGCATGCCGCCCTGGCCCTTCACGCCCTTTTCGAAGGCGACGCCGGTCAGGTCTCCCTGGCGGTTGTAGCTCCAGGCGTGGTAGACGCACTGGAAGCCGTCAACCTTGCCCGATTTTTCCAGCGCGATCAGCGCGCCGCGATGCGCGCAGCGGTTCTCGAAAGAGTAGATCTCGCCGTCGTCGTCCTTCACCACCACCACCGGCGTCTCGCCGACGAACGTGGTGCGGTAGCTGCCGCCTTCGGGCAGGTCGGCGTCCAGGCACAGGTAGTTCCACGTGTCGCCGCGGAAGACGCGCTCCTGCTCGCGCTGCGCGAGGTCGGCGTCGGTGTACACCTCGAAGGGCACACGCGTCAGGCCGGCGCCTTTCCAGTGAATGGTTTGCTCTTGCATGCTGCTCAGTCCACCGTCACGTTGGCGCTCTTGATCACCTTGGACCACTTGTCCGATTCGCTGCGGATGAACTGGCCGGTCTGGTCGGGCGACCAGCCGCGCGGCTCGGCGCCCTGGTCGGCGAACTTCTGCTTCACGTCCGGCAAGGCCAGCGCCGCGGAAACCGCCTTTTGCGCATAGGCCACGTCGGCAACCGGCGTGCCCGGCGGCGCGACCATGGTGAAGAAGGTCACCGCGTTCATGCCTTTCAGGCCCGCTTCCGCGAAGGTGGGCACCTGCGGCAGGGCGGCCGAGCGGCCTTCGTCGGCGACGGCGAGCACTTTCAGCTTGTTGCCGATGTGGAATTGCGCCGACGAACTGATGTTGTCGAAGAACACGTCGACGTTGCCGCCGACGATGTCCACCAGCGCAGGCGCCGTGCCCTTGTACGGCACATGGATCATCCTGGTGCCGGTGAGCTGCATGAAGAGCATCGCCGTGAGGTGCGACGTGGACCCGTTGCCTTGCGATGCGAAGCTCACTTTGCCCGGGTTGGCCTTGAGGTAGGCGATGAATTCCGGCAGGTCCTTCACAGGCAGCTTGTTGCTGACGTCGAGCACGTTCGGCACCGTGGCCAGCACCGTCACGGGCACCCACTTGGTCGGGTCGAACGGCAGCGACTTGTAGAGGTGGTGGTTGATCGCGATGGGGCCGGGTGGCGACACCAGGAAGGTGGTGCCGTCGGCATCGGCGCGCGCCACGAACTCCGCGCCGATGTTGCCGCCGGCGCCCGCCTTGTTCTCCACCACCAGGCCGGCCGGGTAGGCTGTGCGAAGCTTCTCGCCGAGGATGCGCGGCAAGACGTCGGCCGTGCCACCGGCCGGGAAGGGCACGATGAATTTGACCGGCTTGGCCGGCTGGGCGAGGGCGGTGACGCAAGCGGCTGCCATTGCGGCGGCGGCCAGCAGCTTGGCCAGCGGCCGGGCGAAGAGTCGGTTCATGCGGGGTGTCTCCTGATTGAGGGCGCTTTTTGCGCACGCCTGAGTGTGCCTTTGCCGCCCCCGGCGCCGCAAGGCAGAATTGCGCGATGCGCAAAAACTCGCCCGGTTCCGCTATGGAGAAAGACCTCATCCGCAAGAATTTCGTTGCATCGCTGCAGAAGGGGCTGGATGTGCTGACCTGCTTCAACCGCGAGGCCGCTCGCCTTACGGTGTCCGAAGTGGCGCGGCTGACGGGCAGCACGCCGGCCTCCGCGCGCCGCTCGCTGCACACACTGCATGAGCTCGACTACCTGGAGAGCGACGGCAAGCGCTTCTGGATGGCGCCGCGCGCCCTGCTGGTCGCGCATTCGTACCTGGCTTCTCGGCCCACGCCGCAATTGGCGCAGCCGCTACTGGATGCGCTGTCGGAACGCACGCGCGAATCGGCCTCGATCGCCAAGCTGGTGGGCGATCACGCCATGATCATCGCCCGCTCCACCGCGCGGCGCAGCTTGTCGACCGGCCTGGGCATCGGCTCTCGGCTGCCGGCCTATTGCTCGGCGACCGGCCGGGTGTTGTTGGCCAGCCTGCCGCCGGAGGAAGCCAGGCGGGCGGTGCACGCAATGCAGCGCAAGCCGCTGACGGCCAAGACCGTCTACAAAGCCGACGAGGTGCTGGCGCTGGTGGCGCGTTGCCGCGAGGAGGGCTGGGCCGGCAACGACGGGGAGCTGGAATTGGGCGTGCGTTCGATGGCCGTGCCCGTGTTCGACCGCGAAGGCACCAGCGTGGCCGCGATGAGCATCGCCGTGCGCGCCGAGCGGATGACACTGGCGGAATTCCGCGATGCCTTCCTGCCGGCGCTGCGCAAGGCGCGCGACACGCTGGCAGGACGCCTGTACAAGGAGTGATCGGGTCGGGTCAATACAATTCCTGCAATGCCCAAACTCAACCGCCGCCACCTGCTGGCTGCCGTCACCGCATTCGCGGCCATGCCAGCTCGCGCCCAATCCTTCAAGCCCACCCGGCCGGTCAGGCTGATCAACCCGGCGCTGGCCGGTGGCGCCGGTGACGCGATCCTCCGGCTGATCGCGCTGAAGCTCTCCGAGCTGTGGGGCCAGGCCGTGGTGGTGGACAGCCGGCCCGGCGGCGGCATGATCGCCGGCACGCAGGCGGTCGCCCAGGCGCCCGCGGACGGCTACACCCTCGGCGGGGCTTACAGCCCGTTCACGATCAACCCCAGCTTGCGAGCCGACCTGCCGTACGACACCTTGAAGGACCTCACGCCGATCACGCAGATCGGCGCGGTGACCGGTGCCGTGGTGGCGCATCCCTCGCTCCCCGCCAACAATCTCAAGGAGCTGATCGAGCTGGCCCGCGCCGCGCCCGGCAGCCTGTCGTGGGGCTCGCCGGGCCTGGGAACGTCCGGCCACATCACCGGTGAACTGATGGCCCGGCGGGCCGGCATCAGCGTCACCCATGTGCCTTTCGCGGGCGGCCCGGGCATCTACCGCGAGCTGTTGCCCGGCCGCTTGCAATACGCCTTTGTGCTGCTGGAATCGGCGCAGCCGCACCTCGCTGCCGGCAAGCTCAAGCTGCTGGCCATCACCGACCGCCGCCGGCACAAGCTGTTTCCGCAAACGCAAGTGCTCGACGAGACCATCCGGGGGCTGAGCTTCGAGAACGTCTTCGGCCTGATCGGGCCGGGCGGCATGCCCGCCGACATCCTGGCGAGCCTGCACGCCGACATCGTGAAGGTGCTGCAAGACCCGGAGATGCGCCAGCAACTGGAGCGGCAAGCCGTCGAGCCGGTTGCATCGTCACCGGCGGAATACGCGGCCTTCGTGCGGCGCGATATCGAACACTGGAAACTGGCCGTCAAGGAATCGGGCGCCCGGGTGAATTGATCAACGGATCAGCGCGCGCGAGATGGCTTCGGCCTGGCCGACCAACAGCTTCACCATCTCCTGCTGCCGCGCCGAATCGATCCGCACACTGGGCCCGAACACGGCCAGCGACCCCGCAACCTTGCCATCGGCCGCAAACAGCGGCGCGGCCAGCGCCACCGCGCCCTGGATCAGCTCGCTGCGGCTCACCGCCCAGCCACGCCGCTTGGTGCGCTCCAATTCGGCGGCGAATGCGTCGATATCGATGCCGTGTCCCTTCGGCAAGGTTTTCGCATATTTGCGCAGGATGGCGGGCGTGTGCGGCAGGTAAGCGAGGATGGTGCGGCCGCTGGCGCCGAGCATGATGCGCTCGCGATGCCCGACGCCGCGCCGGAACGAAAGCGCGTGGGCACTGGGCAGCTCTGCCACGCAAACACGGTCGCTGCCATCGGGCGTCAACAGCGCCACGGTCTCGCCGGTCTCTTCCCACAGCTGCTTCATCATGGGTTGCGCGACGGCGGGCAGGTCGACGGTCTTGTCGCCGGCGGCGGTCCACACCCGGCTGAGCTGGCCCACAGCCGGGCCGAGCGTGAAGCGCTGCGGCTCGCCGGCGGCGCGCACGAAGCCCGCCTCCTGCAACGTGTAGAGCAAACGGTAGAGCGTGGGCCGGCTCAATTTCACTCGCGCCAGCAATTCGGAGGCGCTGAGCTCGCTGTCGCCTTCGCGGAAGGCGAGCAGGACTTCCAGGGCCCGACCCACCGCCCGC
>JAQGMS010000317.1 GCA_028292245.1 Ramlibacter sp. | reverse complement strand
GTGAAGGTCATGCCGGGCTTGAGCTCCTCCAGCGTGCCGGGCTTGCCGTAGTGCAGCACCTGCGGCTCTTCGTGGAAGTTGCGCCCGATGCCGTGTCCGCAGAACTCGCGCACCACCGAGAAGCCGTTGCTCTCGGCGAACTTCTGGATGGCGAAGCCGATGTCGCCCAGGTGGATGCCGGGCTTGACGTGCACGATGCCGTGCCACATGGCTTCATAGGTCAGGTTGACGAGGCGCTTGGCCGCGATCGACACCTCGCCGACCATGAACATGCGGCTGGTATCGCCGAACCAGCCGTCCTTGATCACCGTCACGTCGACGTTGACGATGTCGCCCTTCTTCAGCGGCTTGTCGTTCGGGATGCCATGGCACACCACATGGTTGACCGAGGTGCAGAGGGAGGCCGGGTAGGGCGGGTAGCCGGCCGGCTGGTAGCCCAGCGTGGCCGAGGTGGTGCCCTGCCTTTTCATGCACTCCGCCGCCAGCCGGTCGATCTCTTTCGTGGTGATGCCCGGCTTGATGTGCGGCGTGAGGTAGTCCAGCACTTCGGAGGCGAGTTTTCCCGCCGTCCGCATGCCCTGGACGCCCGCGCCGTCTTTGTACGTGATGCTCATGACCCTGATTATCCCAGAGGGCGAAATCCCTTGCCGGTAAAATGCAGGGTTAACACGGAGAGCCCGTTCATTGTGACCCTGCACATCACCGAATTCGAGGGCGGCAATGCCCTCAGCGAATTTAGAGTCCAGCAACTGCTCCCCCGCCTGCAGGCCATCCACGACAAGGTCACCGGGATCAGCGCGCGGTTCGTGCACCTGGTTGCCACCGACCATGCCCCCACCGGCGCCGAAAGGGAACGGCTGGCCGCGCTGCTCACCTACGGCGACCCATTCCAAGGCGCCGGCCCCGGCCCCCTCATCGTGGTCACCCCTCGATTCGGTACGGTTTCACCCTGGGCTTCCAAGGCCACCGACATCGCTCACAACTGCGGCATCGCGCTCAAGCGGGTCGAGCGCATCACTGAATTCCGCATCGGCCTGAAAACCGGCTTGCTGACCAAGGCTGGGCTGGCCCCCGCCGAATTGCAGGCCATCGCGGCCGTGTTGCACGACCGCATGACGGAAAGCGCGATGCTCGAGCGGGCGTCCGCCCATGGCCTGTTCACCGAGCTGGATGCCGCACCGATGGAATACGTGGATGTCCTGGGCGGTGGCCGTGGCGCGCTGGAACAGGCCAACACCCAGTTCGGCCTGGCACTGGCCGAGGACGAGATCGACTACCTGGTCGAGGCTTTCAAGGGCCTGGGCCGCAACCCCAGCGACGTCGAGCTGATGATGTTCGCGCAGGCCAACAGCGAGCATTGCCGCCACAAGATCTTCAATGCGTCGTTCACCATCGACGGCGTGCCGCAGGAACGCAGCATGTTCGGCATGATCCGCCACACCCACCAGGTGAGCCCGCAGCACACGGTGATTGCGTATTCGGACAATGCCTCGGTGATGGAAGGCAGCGACATCGAGCACTTCATCGCCAAGGCGGCGACTTCGTCGCGCTACGACAAGGAACGCGCGCTGCACCACGTGCTGATGAAGGTGGAAACGCACAATCACCCGACGGCGATCTCGCCTTTCCCTGGCGCCTCCACCGGCGCGGGCGGCGAAATCCGCGACGAAGGAGCGACCGGCCGCGGCTCCAGGCCCAAGGCTGGATTGACCGGCTTCACGGTCTCCAGATTGTGGGGCGGCAGTTTCGGCAAGCCGGAACACATCGCCAGCCCGTTGCAGATCATGACCGAGGGACCGCTCGGCGGAGCGGCCTTCAACAACGAGTTCGGCCGGCCCAACCTGCTGGGCTATTTCCGCGAGTACGAGCAAGCGGCGGGCGGCGTGATGCGTGGGTATCACAAGCCCATCATGATCGCCGGCGGCCTGGGCACTATCGACGCGGGGTTGACCCGGAAGATCGAGTTCCCCGCCGGCACGCTGCTGATCCAGCTAGGCGGCCCCGGCATGCGCATCGGCATGGGTGGCGGCGCGGCAAGCTCGATGGCCACCGGCGCCAATGCGGCGGAGCTGGACTTCGATTCGGTGCAGCGCGGCAACCCGGAGATCGAACGGCGTGCGCAGGAGGTCATCAACCACTGTTGGGCCGAAGGCGAGGCCAACCCGATCCTGGCCATCCACGACGTCGGCGCGGGCGGCTTGTCGAACGCATTTCCCGAGTTGAGCAACGACGCAGGCCGCGGCGCGAGGTTCGACCTGAGCAAGATCCCGCTGGAGGAGTCCGGGCTGGCGCCCAAGGAAATCTGGTGCAACGAGAGCCAGGAGCGCTACGTGCTGGCCATCGCCCCGCAATCGCTGGAGCAGTTCAAGGCCTTCTGCGAGCGCGAACGCTGCCCGTTCGCGGTGGTGGGGGTGGCGACCGAGGAGCGGCAGCTTGTCGTGGCCGACGACCCTTCGACAGGCTCAGGGCGAACGGCCAGTCCCGTCGATATGCCGATGAACGTTCTCCTGGGCAAGCCGCCCAAGATGCACCGCGACGTGAAGAGCGTTGCGCGCAAGTTCCAACCGGTCGACCTGACGGGCGTGAGCCTGCTGGACGCGGCGATCAAGGTGCTGAGCCACCCGACCGTGGCGTCCAAGCGTTTCCTCATCACCATCGGGGACCGCACCGTGGGCGGCCTGTCGCACCGCGACCAGATGGTCGGGCCCTGGCAAGTCCCGGTGGCCGACTGCGCCGTCGCCCTGGCCGACTACAAGGGCTTCGCCGGCGAGGCGATGAGCATGGGTGAGCGCACGCCGCTGGCCGCCATCGACGCGCCCGCGTCGGGCCGGATGGCGGTTGCCGAAGCCATCACCAACCTGCTGGCCGCGCCGATCGACCTTGCGCGCGTCAAGCTCTCGGCCAACTGGATGGCCGCGTGCGGGGAGGAGGGCGAAGACGCCGCGCTGTACGAGACCGTGCGCGCTGTCGGCATGGAGCTGTGCCCGGCGCTGGGCATTTCGATTCCCGTGGGCAAGGACAGCCTGTCGATGCGCACGCAGTGGAGCGAGGGCGGCGAAAAGAAAAAAGTCACCTCGCCGGTCAGCTTGATCGTGAGCGCCTTCGCCACGCTCGGCGACGTGCGCGGTACGCTGACGCCGCAATTGGATGCCACCCAGGACACGACGCTGGTGTTGATCGACCTGGGCCGCGGCCGCAGTCGCATGGGCGGCAGCATCCTGGCGCAGGTGCTGGACCAGGTCGGAAACGAGGTGCCCGACCTGCACGACCCGCAGGACCTGGTCAACCTGGTCAACGCCGTGAACGCCTTGCGGTCGCAGGGCAAGATCCTTGCGTATCACGACCGCAGCGATGGCGGGCTGTTCGCGGCGGCCTGCGAGATGGCATTCGCCGGCCATGTGGGTGTTTCGCTCAACGTCGACCTGCTGGTCACGGAAGGTGACGGCATCTCCGACAGCCGCGCCGATCATGGAGACGCCAAGAACTGGGCCGCGCAAGTCGCTCCGCGCCGGGACGAACTCACGCTCAAGGCCCTGTTCAACGAGGAACTGGGCGTGCTGCTGCAAGTGCGCACCGAACAGCGCAACGACGTGATGCAGGTGCTGCGCCAGCACGGCCTGTCGAAGCACAGCCACTTCGTCGGCTCGACCCGGCCCACGTCTTCCCCGATCGAAGCGGGCAAGGGCGAAGTCCAAGTCTGGCGCGACACCAAGCCGGTGTACTCGGCGAAACTGGGCGACTTGCACCAGGTCTGGGACAGCGTGAGCTGGCGGATCTGCCAGCAGCGCGACAACCCGGCGGGCGCCGACGCCGAGCACCTGGCCGCCGGCGATCCGGCGGACCCGGGCCTGCACTTCGTCCTTCCTGCCCCGTCCTCCCCGCCCGCAATTCACCTGTCCCGCCCCAAGGTCGCCATCCTGCGCGAGCAAGGCGTCAATTCGCACGTGGAGATGGCCTACACCTTCACCGAAGCAGGCTTCGACGCTTACGACGTGCACATGACCGACTTGCAAACCGGCAGGGCGCGGCTGCAGGACTTCAAGGGCTTCGTGGCCTGCGGCGGCTTCAGCTACGGCGATACGCTGGGCGCGGGCATCGGTTGGGCGCGCAGCATCACATTCAACGCGCAGCTATCGGACCAGTTCAAGGCGTTCTTCGGTCGCCAGGACACGTTCGCATTGGGCGTGTGCAACGGCTGCCAGATGCTCGCCGAGCTGGCCGACATCATTCCCGGCGCTGGCGCCTGGCCGCGCTTCACCACCAACCGCAGCGAGCGCTACGAAGCCCGCTTGTCGCAAGTGGAAGTGCTCGATTCGCCCAGCCTGTTCTTCGCCGGCATGGCCGGTGCCCGCCTGCCGATCGCCGTGGCACACGGCGAGGGCTATGCCAATTTCGCGCGCCGCGGCGACCCCGCGAAAGTGATCGCGGCGATGCGCTTCACCGACAACCAGGGCCGGCCGACCGAGGCCTATCCCTCCAATCCCAACGGCAGTCCCGGCGGCCTGACGGCGGTGACCACCGCCGACGGCCGCTTCACGGCGCTGATGCCGCACCCCGAGCGGGTGTTCCGCAATATCCAAATGAGCTGGACTTCGCAGGACAAGAGCGGGCTCAGCCCGTGGATGCAGATCTGGCGCAATGCGCGCAAGTGGGTGGCGTAGCCGCCACACGCGCGCGCGAAGTTCGGCAGCGTGCCCCTTGGTATTGCGCAAATGCGGATGGACGCGCTTGCCATTCCAAGGCTCAATGGCGCCACGGAAACGCCAAGTATGCAAATCGAACTTCTCCGCTCTTTGACGGGCTCCAGTTTCAATGCCTTCTTTGAGGGCGATCTTGCTGGCGTCAACCAGGCCAGGGCCGTCGAGTGGTTCCGCGCCCATGACATCGGGGCCATCACCATTGGATGGAACGTGCCGATCGACCAGCAAACCGGGGCGGTCGTCGCCTCTGCGTCGTCAATCGACTTTCCCGGGCGGCAGTTTGTCGGAAGCAGCATCGCCGACGTCGAAGCTTTTGCCAGGTTGTGCGCGGACAACGGCCTGACCGTGACGCTCAAGCCTTACTTCCTGAACAAGGATTCGGCCCACAATCTCTCCGGATTCGACTCCGAATGGGCATCGGCCAACGTCAACGCCGTCGAGGCGGGGATGGCCGGCTATCTGACTTCGCTGGCCGCCGCGGCTGATCGCGCCGGTGCCGACTGCCTCGTCATCGGGACCGAGAACAGCAATCTGGCGCAAAGCCAGAACAAGGCATGGTGGGAAGCGACCATCCATTCGGTACGCGCGCAGTTTGAGGGCGTGATCGGCTATGCGGAGGCCGCCTTTCCGCACGCGCCTTCCAATCCGAGGGATGCGGACAACATCTCTTTCGCCGCCAGCCTGGACTTTGTCGGCGTGGACCTCTATGCCCCCGTGACGTTCTCCAATGCGCCGACGTACGACGAAGCGGTGAACGGATGGACCCACAACCTCAAGGACTATTGGATCTTCAAGGATGCCAATGCGCCTGCTTCGCTGGACTTGACCGCGTACCTGCTGGGGCTGCACAACCTGTACGGCAAACCCGTGATGCTGAGCGAGACAGGGTATCCCGCGAACGATGGGGCGGGCATCAACCCGATGTCGTTGGCCGGAGCCGTCGACGTCGCCGAGCAGGACCTGCTGATGCGGGCCGAGTTGGCGGTGCTGGGACCGCTGGGCGACTGGTTCGGCGGATTCCTCCTGTTCGGCGACTCGGGCTATCAATTCAGCCCAGGCTACGAGACGTCCGGGGCTGCGTTGGCATTCGGCTCCTATGGCATCGAGGGACGTCCCGCCGCTGCGACGCTGACGGACTTCCTCGCCAACTACCAGCATCCCGTCATCGGGAGCGTTGGAAATGACGTGTTGTCGGACGCCGCAGGCCTGGCCAATTCGATCAACGGCGGCGCCGGAATCGACCTTGTTGAATTCGCAGGGGCGCGCAGCCAATACACGATTTCCTCAGCGTTTGGCCGCACCTTGGTTTCCACAGGCCCGACGGAAGTGAATGTGCTCAAGGGCGTCGAGCGCCTGGGCTTCAGCGACATGAAGTTGGCATTCGACATTGCGGGCAATGCCGGCGTCGTCGCCAAGATCCTGGGAGCCGTGTTCGGCGTGGCGTCACTCGGCAACCAGCAATACGCCGGCATCGGCCTGTCGCTGGCAGATGGAGGCATGAGCTACCAGGGCCTGATGCAATCGGCCCTGGACGCCCGGCTCGGCGGCCACGGCAGCAACACGGCGGTGGTCGATCTGCTCTACACGAACGTCGTGGGCGTCGCGCCGTCGGCATCGGAGCGGGCGTTGTACGTGGGAATGCTGGACAGCGCAGCGCATACCCAGGCCAGCCTGGGCGTGCTGGCCGCCGACACGGGGTTGAACCAGGCGCACATCAACCTGGTCGGACTGGCCAGCACCGGAATCGCGTTTATTTGAGTGAAATCATGTGCAGAAACATCAAGACGCTTTTCAACTTCGAGCCGCCGGCCACGGAACTGGAAATCCGTGACGCCTCCTTGCAGTTCGTCCGCAAGCTCAGTGGCTTCAACGTCCCTTCCAAGGCCAATGAAGAGGCGTTCGACCGTGCGGTCGAAGACGTCGCGGCCGCGGCCCGCGCGCTGATTGCTTCGCTGGTGACCACGGCCGAGCCGCGCGACCGCGAGGTCGAGGCTGCCCGAGCCCGGGCCAGGACGGCGGCCCGCTTCGGCAGCTAGCGCCGGGAACGAACCCGGTGCCGACGTTCTTCAAAACGCCAGCGGCTTTTCGCGCGTGGCTGGCCAAGCATGCCAAGACCGAGCAGGAGCTGGTGGTTGGTTTTTACAAGCGGGATAGCGGGCGGCCGAGCATCACATGGCAGGAATCGGTGGATGAGGCGCTGTGCGTCGGCTGGATCGACGGCGTACGCAAGCGCATCGACGAAGATTCCTACCAGATCCGCTTCTCGCCCCGAAAGCGGGGCTCGAACTGGAGCGCGATCAACATCGCAAAGGTGGAGAGCCTCGAGCGGCAAGGGCGAATGAAGGCGACCGGCCGCGCCGCGTTTGCGCACCGCAACGAAGAGAAGTCCCGCATCTATTCATACGAACAAGTCGCCCAGGCCGAGTTTCCGGCCGCGGACAAGGCCCGGTTTCGCGCGCACAAGGCGGCGTGGAAGTTCTTCGAGGCGCAGCCGGCGGGCTACCGGCACCAGATGATCTGGCGGATCGTCAGCGCGAAGCGCGAGACCACGCGGGAGAGCCGGCTCGCCAGATTGATCGAGGCCTGCGCAGAGGGCCGGCGGCTTCAGTGAGAACTAGCGTCCCGGTGGGGCAACCGCTGCGCCGTCGATGCCGTGCCGCGCCAGCGCCTGCGCCACGAATCCCGAGGCCTTCATCTCCTCGATGAACGCCTCGACGTAGCGCGCGCCAGCCTCGCGACCCTTGGGCAAGCCCATTGCTTGCTGGATCACCATGAACCGCCCCTCGAGCAGGCGCAGTCCGGTCACGCGCTTGGCGTCGGCTTGCAACTGTTGCCTCACGCCGGCGGCGACTTCGAGGTTGTTCGCCACGAAGAAATCCACCACCGCCGGAGACGTCGGGGCCTTGGCCAGCGTGGCCGATTTCAGCTCGCGCGTGAGGAACAGGTCGTATGCACTGCCGTTGCCGACGGCAACGCGGTTGCCCGCGCGGTCCACGTCGGCATTGCTCCGGATCGGCGAGGCATCCCGCACCAGGTACGCCCCTTCGATGATCACGTAGGGCGGCGTCTGCAGCACATCGGCGCCGCGCACCGGGTCGATCGCCACGAAGGCGATGTCGACCCGCGCGGCCTTGACGGCCTCGACCACGCGGCCAGCCGCATCGAAGGTCACCAATTCCACCGGCACGCCCAGGCGCCGCGCCAACTCGCGCGCCAGGTCCACCGACACGCCGCGCGGCTCGCCAGTCGCCGCGTCCTTCACGGCCAGGATCGGGTTGCCGAAGTTGATGGCCGCGCGCAGCTTGCCGCCCGGGGCCAATTCACTCACGGGCGCCGGCGGCGAAGACGCGCAGCCCATGACCAGCCCAGTCAATACGAGGGCAGCGCATTTGCGAGGCAGCGAAACGGCCAGGCCGCTCAAAACTCTACCTTCTGTCCCGGATCCACCATCAGCATCTGCACCGGACCGTTGCCCAACGCAGCCTTGAACTGTGCCGGCGTGCCGGCCAGTGTCGGCAACGTTCCGTAGTGGATCGGCAAGGCGTATTTCGCGTGGATCATGTCGCGCGCGGCCACTGCGGCGTCCGCGGGCCCCATGGTCGAATATCCGCCGATCGGGATGATCACCAGGTCGGGCCGGTACATGTCGCCGATGAGCCGCATGTCGCCGAACACACCGGTATCGCCCATGTGCCAGATCTTGAAGCCGTTTTCCATCTCGAGGATGTAGCCCACCGGCTCGCCGCCGTAGTGCACCTCGTCCTTGTTGGTCGCCGGATTCTTCCAGACGAATTCCGACGCGTGATCGGCATGCACCCCGGTGATCTTGACGCCGGCGGGGCCGAACGGCGTGATCGTGCCACCCTTGCCGAAGCGCTGTGCCAGCGCCGGCGGCAGTACTCCCAGCGCCACCAGGGTCTGGCCGATGCCGCCAGCGTTGAACAGCGGAACGTTGTGCATCGTCGCCAGGGCTGCGGCATCGCCGAAATGGTCGGCATGGGCATGCGTGACGAGGATCAGGTCGACCTTGCCGAGCGCGGCCAGGTCCTTGAAATTCGCCGGCGTCTTGGGATTGGTGATCAACCACGGGTCGATCATGATGACCTTCCCCCCCGGCGTGGTGATGCGCGTGGCGGCTTGACCCAGCCACAGGATCTCGGTCTTGCCCGGCGTCTGCGCCCCCGCGAAAGCGGCCCAGAAAAACACGGCCAGGGCCAGCATCTTGCGTAGCATCGTCGTCTCCTTGGTTGTTGGCATGCCACCGCATTGAAGCGCTGCCGCCGCGCTTCGTCAATCGGGTGAGTTCGGGGGTCCTACACTCGGGCTCCATGCCCAGCCAACGCTACGACTCCATCGACGCCCTGCGCGGCGCGGCCATCGTCTGGATGACGGTGTTTCATTTCTGCTTCGACCTGAATCATTTCGGCTGGCTCAAGCAGAACTTCTATGCCGATCCGTTCTGGACCTCGCAGCGCACCGCCATCGTCAGCCTGTTCCTGTTTTGCGCGGGGCTGGGCCAGGCTGTCGCGGTCGAGCAGGGCCAGAAGCCGGGCCGCTTCTGGAAGCGCTGGGCCCAGGTGGCCGGTTGCGCGCTGCTGGTCACGGTGGGCTCGATCTGGATGTTCCCCAAAAGTTTCATTTATTTCGGCGTGCTGCACGGCATCGCGCTGATGCTCGTCATCGTGCGATTCAGCGCGGGATGGGGCGGTTGGCTGTGGCTGGCCGGCGCGCTCGCCATCGCGGCGAAACCGCTGGCCGAGCTGGCGCACCTGCAGTGGCCGCAGCTGGATTTCCTGAACGGACCGTTGTGGAACTGGCTCGGGCTGGTGAGCCGCAAACCCATCACCGAGGACTATGTGCCGCTGGTCCCGTGGCTGGGCGTGATGTGGTGGGGCATGGCGGCCGGGCAATGGCTGATGGCGCGTCGGCGCGCCTGGGTGCAGCGGCCGATCCCTCGCGTCGCACGGCCGCTCGCCTGGATGGGGCGATGGAGCCTGTCCTGGTACATGCTGCATCAACCCGTATTGATCGGGGCGCTTACGTTGCTGTCGCAATTGCGTTGAAGCGGACACGGCCGAGTGGATGCGGCGGCGTCCTACGAGCTCGGCCATGCGCCATTCGGTAGCGTCGGTCCTCGGCAATGTCGCCGTCCATCCCAGCAGTACCAACGATGCCCAAACCGACTCCGCCCACCACCGGCCGCAATGCGGCCACCAAGAAGGCGGCCGCCAAATCGGCCGCGCGCAACACCGACAGCGGGCCCAGCCGCGTTTCCGACGCAGCACCTGACGATCTTCCGGCCCGCAAGATGGCCGAGGTTCAGGAACTGGCCGCCGCCTTCCCGAGCAACGCCAACAAGGCCGCCGAACACGGCGCGCGCAACGGCATGAAGCCGCCCGCCGGCCAGACCGCCGATCCGCCGTCGCCATCGGCCACCGGCAGCACGCTGTCCGAGGACAACGGCAGCGAAAAGACCGGCAGCATCGCGCCGTCCGGCGTGAACTCGACGATCGAGCCACTCGACCGGGTGCGCGCCGACTCGACGGGCCAGGTGCTCACCACCAACCAGGGCGTGGCCATCGCCGACAACCAGAACTCGCTCAAGGCCGGCACGCGCGGGCCGGCGTTGCTGGAAGACTTCATCCTGCGCGAGAAGATCACCCACTTCGATCATGAGCGCATTCCCGAGCGCATCGTGCACGCGCGCGGCTCGGGCGCCCATGGCTTCTTCGAGTGCTACGAACCGCTGACGCAGCTGACCAAAGCCGCGCCGTTCAAGGCAGCGGGCAAGGTCACGCCGGTGTTCGTGCGCTTCTCCACGGTGCAGGGCGAGCGCGGCTCGAAGGACACCGCGCGCGACGTCCGCGGCTTCGCGGTGAAGTTCTACACCGACGAAGGCAACTGGGACCTGGTCGGCAACAACATGCCGGTGTTCTTCATCCAGGACGCGATGAAGTTCCCGGACCTGGTGCACGCCGTCAAGCCCGAGCCGCACAACCAGATGCCGCAAGCCGCCAGCGCGCACGACACTTTCTGGGACTTCGTTTCGCTGATGCCCGAATCGACCCACATGCTGATGTGGGCGATGAGCGACCGTGGCATTCCGCGCAGCTACGCGACCATGCAGGGTTTCGGCGTGCACACCTACCGCTTCGTCAACGACGACGGCGAGTCGGTGTTCGTCAAGTTCCACTGGAACCCGGTGGCGGGCACGCATTCACTGGTGTGGGACGAGGCGGTGAAGATTTCCGGCGCCGACCCCGACTTTCACCGCCGCGACCTGTGGGAGCGAATCGAGTCCGGCAACTTCCCGGAATACGAATTGGCGGTGCAGGTTTTCACCGAGGAAGAGGCCGACAAGTTCAGCTTCGACATCCTCGACGCCACCAAGATCGTGCCGGAGGAGCTGGTGCCGCTGCGCCCCGTGGGCAGGATGGTGCTGAACCGCAACCCGGACAATTTCTTTGCCGAGACCGAGCAGGTGGCCTTTTGCACCGCCCACGTCGTGCCGGGCATCGACTTCTCCAACGACCCGCTGCTGGCCGGCCGCATCCACTCCTATGTGGACACGCAGATCTCCCGCCTGGGCGGGCCGAACTTCCACGAGATCCCGATCAATTCGCCGGTCGCGCAGGTGCACAACAACCAGCGCGACGGCATGCATCGGCAGGCGATCCATCGCGGCAGGGTTTCATACGAGCCCAACTCCCTGGCCGGCGGCTGCCCGTTCCAGGCCGGCGCCGTGCAGGGCTTCGTCTCGGTACCGGCGCGCCTGAAGGCCCAGGAAGACCAGGCGAAGGTGCGCGCCAAGCCGGAGAAGTTCGCCGACCACTACACCCAGGCCCGCCTGTTCTTCGAGAGCCAGACGCCGGTGGAGCAGGACCACATCGCCAACGCCTTCCGGTTCGAGCTGTCGAAGGTGACCGTGCCGGCCATCCGCGAGCGCATGGTGTCGTCGCTGCGCAATGCGTCGGAAGGGCTTGCGAAAAAAGTGGCGATGGGCCTGGGCATGGACCAGTTGCCCGCACCGATGCCCCGGGCGCTGCCCAATCCGGCCAAGCCCGAGGTGCTGAAGTCCCCGGCACTGTCGCTGCTCGCGCGACCGGGCGACGGCTCGATCAAGGGCCGCAAGATCGCGGTGCTGGTCGCTCCTGGCGTGGAGGGCGCATCGGTCGCCGCTGCCCAAGCCGCCTTGGTCGAGCAGGGCGCGGTGGCCCGCTTGGTGGGCCCGCGAATCGGCCGTACGCCCACGTCGGGCGGCGACGTACTGGATGCCGACGCATCGCTCGAAAACGAGCCGGGATTCCTGTTCGACGGCCTGATCCTGCCCGACGGCGAGGAAGCCGTGGCGGCGCTGGCGCAGGACGGGCACACGATGGAATTCATCAAGGACCAGTTCCGCCACTGCAAGACCATCCTGGCCTTCGGCGCGTCGCGCCAGCTGCTGGCCAAGGCGGGATTGCCGGCCAGCATGGACAAGAGCCAGGCCCAGGGCGGCACCGGGCTGATCGTGGCCGAGGCGGCCGATGCGCGGCGGGCCATCGCCGAGTTCATCGGCGCGATGGGCAAACACCGCCACTTCGGCCGCGAAATGGATCCGCCGCCGGTGTGACCCACCAACTCTCAAACCAGGAACACACCACGTCCCGGCAACAAAAAAGGCGCCCGCAGGCGCCTTTTTTTCAGGAGGCCGCGAGCCTCACTCGACCTTCGCCTTGCCGCGCAGGTCTTCCTGGAACTTCGCGAGCTTTTGCTGCTGCAATTGCTGCGCGATCTGCGGCTTGACTTCCTCGAGCTTGGGCAGCTGCGCGTCGCGCACGTCGTCCAGCCGGATCACGTGCCAGCCGAACTGGGTCTTGATCGGGGTTTCGGTCAACTGGCCCTTGTTCAATTTCACCAGCGCGCCGGAAAATTCGGGCACGTAGCTGCCGGCGTTGGCCCAATCCAGGTCGCCGCCGTTGGCGCCCGAACCCGGGTCCTTGGACTGCTTCTTGGCGATCTCGTCGAACTTGCCGCCCTTCTTGAGCGACGCGATGATGGCCTTGGCTTCGTCTTCCTTTTCGACCAGGATGTGGCGCGCGCGGTATTCCTTGCCGCCATTGGCCGCGGCGAACTTGTCGTACTCGGCCTTGATGTCGGCGTCGGTCACCGGGTTGGCCTTCTGGTAGTCGGCGAACAGCTCGCGGATCAGCAGCGTCTGGCGTGCCAGCTCCATCTGGCTCTTGAAGTCTTCGCTGGCGTCCAGGCCGCGCTTTTGCGCTTCCTGCATGAAGATTTCGCGGGCGATGACTTCGTCCTTCAACTGGCCCTGCATCTCCGGCGACATCGGCCGCCCGGCCTTGGCCAACTGGGCGGCCAGCGCGTCGACGCGCGTCTTGGGCACCGGCTTGCCGTTGACGATGGCCACGTTCTGCGCGAAGGCGGGCAGGGCGAGGCCGATGATGGCTGCCGCCACGGCGGACAGGAGAACTTGCTTCATGGAGGAGTACCTAAGAGTCAGGAGGGTGGGTCAGAGCGTTTCGATCGCCAGGGCGTGAAGGCCCCGGTCCACAAAATCTTGCAGCGCATCATACACAAGGCGATGACGCGCCACGCGGGAGCGGCCGGCGAACAAGGGTGAGGCAATCCGCACCCGGAAATGGGTGCCAAAACCGCTGCCGTCGGCCCCGGCGTGGCCAGCATGCGCGGCGCTTTCATCGATCACTTCGAGTTGCGT
>JAQGMS010000304.1 GCA_028292245.1 Ramlibacter sp. | reverse complement strand
CCACGGAATCGCCGCCCGGCTGAAATACAGCGCGAAGCCCTGCGCGTCCAGCACCGCCTTCACGATATTGGGATTGCTGAACACGTCCAGGCTGTCGATCGGGTGCGCGGCCGTGCTCATGCTGGCTTCCGGCCGCGCGTGCAGCAGGGCAGCCACCGCGTCGATCAAAGCCGGCTCGATCTGCGGCTCGTCGCCCTGCACATTGACGACGACGTCCGCGCCGGCCAGGCCCAGCAACTCACAGGCCTCGGCCAGCCGGTCGCTGCCCGACACGTGATCGGTGCGCGTCAGCACCGCGTCCACGCCGTGCGCCTTGCAGGCCTCGACGATGCGGGCGCTGTCCGCGGCCACCACCACACGTTGGGCGGAAGATTGATTCGCGCGCTGAGCAACGCGCACGACCATCGGAACGCCCGCGATGTCGGCCAGGGGTTTGTCGGGCAGCCGGGTGGAGGCCAGCCGCGCGGGGATGAGGACGGTGAAGCCCATGCCCGGGTGTCGTTGCCGATCGGGCGTCAAGCCAGCGGCGTGCGCGCGGGCAAGCGTTCCAGCTCGTCATCGCTCAAGGTGCGCGCTTCTTCTTCCAGCAGGATCGGGATGCCGTCGCGGATCGGATACGCCAGGCGCGCGGACCGCGACAGCAACTCCTGCCGTTCGCGGTCGTAGTCCAGGTGCCCCTTGGTGACCGGACACACCAGCAGCTCAAGAAGTTTGGGATCCATGCGCCGATGATAGCTTCGCATCGAGCAGGCGATCGAGCTTTGCCCAGAAGCCCGGCTCGATCCGAAGCTCGAGCGGCACGGCCCAGGCGTCCGGACGCAGCCGCCAGAGTTTCACTGCGTCCTTTTCGGTGCAGACCAGCTCGCGGCCGGTTGCCGGGTCGGCGCGGAAGTCGTGGTGATCCGACAATGCAAGCGTTTGGCCGAGCTGCAGGCCGGCCTCGCGAAGCATCGCGAAGAAGGCGTCGGGCCGGCCGATTCCCGCCACAGCGGTCAAGGGGCGATTCTTCAGCGCGGCCAGTTCGGTCCGCGCTCCGTCGGCACGAACGGCGAAAGCGGACAGTCCGCGCCGCACGTCAAAGCCCTCGATACCCGCAGCAGTGCCCGAGCGCAGCACCAGGTCCACCGCGCGCGGCCACTGTTCCCGCAGCGGCCCGGCTGGCAGCAGCCAGCCGTTGCCCACGCCACGCTCGTCGAAGACGCAGATTTCGATGTCGCGCTGCAAGCCGTAGTGCTGCAGTCCGTCGTCGCTGACGATGACTTGTGTTCCGGGATGCGCAGCCAGCAACGCGCGCGCGGCCTGGGCTCGATCGGGCCCCACGAAGACCGGCGCGCCCCCGCTTCGAGCCACCAGCAGCGGCTCGTCTCCCACCTCGGCGGGGCGGCTGTCCGCCAGCACTTCGCGGCAGTCCGAAAAGACGCGCCCGTAACCGCGCGAAACGACCCCTGCCGCCAGGCCACGCGAACGCAGGTGCTCGACCAGCGCGATGACCACCGGCGTTTTTCCGGCGCCGCCGGCAACGACGTTGCCCACCACGATGACGGGCACCGGCATGCGCCCGCTCTTCAGCAGCCCTTTGCGGTAGCCTGCGCGCCGCAGCCGCGCCAGTGCGCCGAAGATCCATGAAAAGGGCAGGAGCACCCGCGCGAGTGCGCCGCGCCGCAGCCATGCGCGCTGCAGCGCCGACGTCATGGTCAGCGGGCCCCGGCCTGCGCCGACGACTGCGTCGCGAACGTGATTTGCACCAGCCCGGACCGGCGCGCCGCTTCCATGACGGTGATGACCGATTGATGCGAGGCAGCCGCGTCGGCGCTGATGATGACCACGCTGTCCTTGCCGGCGGTGGCCGCCTGGCTCAGCGCCAGCGCCACCGCCTCGACACTGCGGCCGGCCACGGGAACGCCCTTGATCGAGTACCTGCCGTCACTGCTCACGGCGACGATCAATTCCTTGGGATAGTCGCGCTGCGCATCCGCGTCGGCCACCGGCAGCTTGAGCTGCAGTTCGGTGAACTTGCTGTAGGTCGTGGTCAACATCAGGAAGATCAGGATCACCAGCAGCACGTCGATGAACGGGATCAGGTTGATCTCCGGCTCTTCCTTCTTGCGGGGGCGGAAGTTCATCGGCCCTTATCTTCCGCGCAGCGTGCTCAGGTGGCGCACGAAGCGTTCGGCCGACAGCTCCAGCGTCAGCAGGTATTCATCGACGCGGACCCTGAAGTAGCGCCAGAAGATCAGCGACGGGATGGCCACGATCAGGCCGAACGCGGTGTTGTACAGGGCCACCGAAATACCGTGCGCCAGTTGCGCCGGATTGCCGCCGGTCGCGCCGCCCGAAGGCGATTGCGAGCCGAAAATCTCGATCATGCCGATCACGGTGCCCAGCAGGCCGAGCAATGGCGCTGCCGAGGCAATCGTGGCCAGCGCGCTCAGGTAGCGCTCGAGGCGGTGGGCCACGGCGCGGCCGGTGTTTTCCATGGTGGCGCGCAGGTCGACGTCGGAGCAGCGCGGGTCGGAGTTCAGCGCGCGAAAGCCGCTGGCCAGCACTTCGCCGAGCGCCGAGTTCTGTTCCAGCTGCGTGACGACGTCCGGCGTCGGCACCGAGGTGCGCGACACGGCAAGGGCCTCGTCGAGCAGTCGGGGCGGCGCCACCTTGGCGGTCTTGAGGCTGATGAAACGCTCGATCACCAGGGCGAGCGCGAGGATGGAGCAGGCTACCAAGGGCCAGATCGGCCAGCCTGCGGCTTGTATGATCGAAAGCAAGGGGCGTCTTTCGCGCTGTGCGCATCCTGAGTTGCGGCGATTATCGTGTACTCGCCGCCGTGTAGGAAAACATCCCGGGGACGTAGGACACGACTCACAGAAGTTGTGGATAACTTTGTGCAGAAATGGCCCCCGACGCCCCGCAAAGCCGCGCCAAGCCTTCGACATGACAAATCGATGACAATTTGAGCAGGAAAAACAATAATGAAATCAAATACTTGCTCGGAACAATCAGCGTTCTGCGGGCAATCCCTCAGGGAAGTTGTCAATTCGGCGCCGCTGTGGACTAAATCGCCTCCGACAGTCGCCTGGAAGGCGCGAATCTGCTGATGACCGAGCTTGTGTCCCCAGTATTGACGCCGCGAATCTGGCAAGTTGGCGCGCTGTGCCGCGCGGTTGCTGATGCGCTGGAGGCGAGGTTCAATCCCGTCGCGGTGCGGGGCGAGGTTTCGGGCTTCTCGCGCGCTTCCAGCGGGCATTGCTACTTCTCGCTCAAGGACCCGCAAGGCCAGATCCGGTGTGCCATGTTCCGCCGCGCAGCGGGCTTGATGGATTTCCAGCCGCGCGACGGCGAACTCGTGGAAGTGTTCGGGCGCCTGGGTGTCTACGAGCCGCGCGGCGACCTGCAGCTCATCGTCGAAAGCATGACCCGTGCCGGGCAGGGCGCGCTGTTCGAGCAATTCCTGCAACTGAAGGCGCGGCTCGAGGCGCAAGGCTTGTTCGACGCCGCCCGCAAGCGCGCCGTGCCCGCGCTGCCTCGCGGCATCGGCCTGGTCACGTCGCCAGGTGCCGCCGCACTGCACGACGTGGTGACGGCGCTGCGGCGGCGCGCGCCCCACGTGCCGGTCATCCTGGCGCCCGCCGCCGTGCAAGGAGCGCAAGCTCCGGCCGAGCTGGTGCGCGCGCTGTCGGGCCTGTACCAACTGGCGGAGCGCGGTGCGGTGGATGTGATCCTGCTGGTGCGCGGCGGTGGCTCGATCGAGGATCTCTGGGCCTTCAACGACGAGCAATTGGCGCGCACGATCGTCCAGAGCCCCGTGCCGCTCATCAGTGGCGTGGGCCATGAAACCGACTTCACCATTGCGGATTTCTGTGCCGATATCCGCGCGCCCACACCGACGGCCGCGGCGGAACTGGCCGCGCAGTCCAGGGACTCGTGGCTGGCCGGGCTGGAGCAGGATGCCGAGCGCTTGCGCAGCGCGTTGCGGCGCAGGCTGGACGTCGGGGCCCAGCGCCTGGACCTCGCGGCGTCGCGGCTGGGCCGGCCGCTGGCACGGATGGGCGCGCAACAGTTGCGCCTGGGGCGCACCGCGCATCGGCTGCGGTATGCGGTTCTCGGCCGGCTCGAGAAGGACATTTCGCGTTTCCAGGCGCTCGAGTTGCAACTCAAGCGTGCGGTGCGAGGCCGCTCGGAGCGGGCCGCGCAAGTGCTCGAGCGTTCACGGATGCGGCTTGAGTTGCTCGATCCGCGGCTGGTCCTGCAGCGTGGCTATGCATTGCTCACCGATGAGGTGGGGCAGGCCGTCACCAGCGTGCACCAAACGCGCGCGGGCCAGGCGCTGCGCGCAACCCTTGCCGACGGCGAGGTTGCTTTGACCGTATCGCCGCCACCGTGATTTAGTTCTTAGAATCAGCGGCTGACAAGACTCATAACCCACGAGGAAAACCATGGAACACACACTGCCCCCGCTGCCCTTCCCCATCGATTCGTTGGCGCCCCACTATTCGAAGGAGACGCTGGAGTTTCACCACGGCAAGCACCACAACGCCTATGTCGTGAACCTCAACAACCTGCAGAAGGGGACCGAGTTCGAGAACATGACGCTCGAGGAGATCATCAAGAAATCCTCCGGCGGCATCTACAACAATTCGGCCCAGGTCTGGAACCACACGTTCTTCTGGAATTGCATGAAGCCCGCCGGCGGCGGTGAGCCTTCCGGCGCGCTGGCGGCGGCGATCAAGGCCAAGTGGGGCGGCTACGCGGCGTTCCGCGAGGCCTTCGTCAAGTCGGCCGTCGGCAACTTCGGCTCGGGCTGGACCTGGCTGGTCAAGAAGCCGGACGGCAGCGTCGATATCGTCAATACCGGAGCCGCCGGCACGCCGCTCACCACGGCCGACAAGGCCTTGATGACGGTGGACGTGTGGGAACACGCGTACTACATCGACTACCGCAACCTGCGCCCGAAGTACGTCGAGACCTTCCTCGACAAGCTGGCGAACTGGGGCTTCGCGGAAAAGAATTTCGGTTGAGGCCTGCGGCCAAGGAGAAAACAAGGGCCCGGTCGGGCCCTTGTTCTTTTATTTTTCAAACGGCTTGCCGGCCAGCTTGGCCCCAGGCTTGATCCCCTTCTTGGCGAACCAGCCCTGGTTCATCTCCAGCACATAGCGCACCGGCTTCGCGGAACAGTGCGAGTCGGTGGTTCGCGGCTTCATGTCGGCCAGGTTGACCACCGTACCGTCATCCGCGACAAACGCCGCCGTCAGCGGCAGCAGCGTGTTCATCATCCAGAAGCACTGCACGGAGGGCTGCTCGAAAACGAACAGCATGCCCTCGTGCTGCGGCATCTCCTTGCGGAACATCAGCCCCACCGTTCGCTGTTCGGGGGTGAGAGCGACCTGGGCGTCGATCTGGTGCATGCCTGCTGACAGCGTCACGCGCTGCAGGTTCATCTGGGCATCCTGGGCGGTGGCGGATAGGGAGGCGGCGGCTAGGGCCAGAGAGGCCAGGGCGGTGAGGGCTCGTTTCATGGGGATATTGTGGCGGGCAAATAAAAATGCCCGCGCGAGGCGGGCATTTTCGGGCGTCCGCGAATTACTTCTTGGCGGAAGCGGCCGAGGCGGCCGGCTTGGCCGCGGAAGCGGCGGCCTTGGCGCCGGAAGCGCCGGCCATCGGGGCTCCGGCGTGAGATGCGGCGAAGGTGGCGGCGGCGAAAAGGCCGGCGACGAGGCCTGCGACGAGCTTGTTCATGGGTTGAGTCCTTTTGGTTGGTAATTTTTCGAAAAACGGCTTCCCGGAAAACGGGAAACCTCAACGGCAACGCGGCAGGCCGGTGCGAGGTTGACACGAACACCCGTGGAAAAGGGAAGCCGTCGGTTTCGAAGCTAGAATTCGATGGTTTTGCGCAGCGCAAAATTTCCAGGCATTCCAGTTCCATTCCGGAGACGTTTTCCCCATGTACCAGCACATCAAGGTCCCTGCCCAGGGCCAGAAAATCACCGTCAACGCCGACATGTCCCTCAAGGTGCCGGACCAGCCGGTCATTCCCTTCATCGAGGGTGACGGCACCGGCGCGGACATCACGCCGGTGATGCTCAAGGTGGTCGATGCCGCCGTGGCCAAGGCCTATGGCGGCAAGAAGAAGATCCATTGGATGGAGGTGTATGCCGGCGAGAAATCGACCAAGGTGTACGGTCCCGACGTTTGGCTGCCCGAGGAAACCCTGGCCGCCGTGCGCGAGTACGTGGTCTCGATCAAGGGCCCGCTGACGACGCCGGTGGGCGGCGGGATCCGCTCGCTCAACGTCGCATTGCGCCAGGAACTCGACTTGTACGTCTGCCTGCGACCGATCCAGTATTTCGACGGCGTGCCCTCTCCCGTGAAGGAGCCGCACAAGACCAACATGGTGATCTTCCGCGAGAACTCCGAAGACATCTATGCGGGCATCGAGTTCGAAGCCGAGTCCGACAAGGCCAAGAAGCTGATCAAGTTCCTGCAGGACGAGATGGGCGTCAAGAAGATCCGCTTCCCGAACACCTCCGGCATCGGTATCAAGCCGGTGTCGCGTGAAGGCACAGAGCGTCTGGTGCGCAAGGCGATTCAATACGCCGTCGACAACGACAATCCCAACGACACGATCGTGCACAATGGCAACATCATGAAATTCACCGAAGGTGGCTTTCGTGATTGGGCGTATGGCTTGGCGCAAAAAGAATTCGGTGCCGAGCTGATCG
>JAQGMS010000303.1 GCA_028292245.1 Ramlibacter sp. | reverse complement strand
CCACCGTGAAGAAGTCGGCGCGCATGCCGGAGGTGATGAAGGTCTTTTCCCCGTTGAGGACGTAGTGGTCACCATCGCGCACCGCGGTGCATTTCAGCGAGGCAACGTCCGAGCCGCCGCCCGGCTCGGTCACGGCCAGAGCTGCGATCTTCGTCCCGGCCAAGACGAGGGGAACGACGCGGCGCTTGAGCGCTTCGCTGCCGTACTTCGCGACGGGAGGCAGCCCGATGCTGTGCGACAGCAGGGAGGCCGTCAGGCCCCCGCCGCCGGCACGCGAAACCTCCTCGAAGGTGATGATGTGATAGAAGATGTCGGCTGGGGTGCCTCCGAGCTCCTCGTCGTAGCCGATCCCCAGCGCGCCGAGCTCGGCGAACTTGCGGTACAGCTCGCGCGGAAAGGCCTCGGCCTCGTCCCATGCATTGACATTCGGAGAGATCTCGCGCTCGACGAACGCACGCAACGAGGCACGGTAGTCCTCGTGTTCGGGGGAGAAGTAGTGGGGAAGCGGTTGTGTCTGCGACATAAGGTTGGCGTTCACTCGATATCGCGATCGTCAACCCGGATCGAGGCGGGGTCTTGTGGGAAGTGGCTGATGCCTCAGTGAGTCGTTCCCCACCGCCTGACGATCCGACGCGCGGGTACGATGCCAAGGGCGCACTGCAAGGCTTGCGAATCGAGAAATGTGGCTGCGGCGGCGCCGGCGTGCGCCTGGACAGGCAATGCGCCGAGGCACTGCAGACCCAGCGAGTGCGCCAGTGCGGACAGCTTGCGTGTGGAACCCGCCACCACTCCTGTGGCAACCCAGCCGATGGCGTCGAGCGACTTTGCGTGGGCGAGCGCGATGGCCCGCTCCGCCCGCTCTTCGACGCCGCCATCGTCCCGCAGGGCGAGCACGATCGGCAAATCAAGGCGGCTCGCGACATCGTGGACGCAGAGCCCTGGACCGAGTGGCACAGCCAGGCCACCGACGCCCTCGACGACGATGGCGTCGGCCCATGTGGAGAGCACCTGGTACGTCTCGATCACGGCTTCGACGTCGAGCGTCAACCCAGCGGCCTGGACCGCCTGGAGAGGCGTTGCCGCCGGCGGCAGCACATAAGGGCTGAGCGCGGGCGAAGGGAGCCGGAACGAACTGGCCAAACCCAGGCGCTCAAGGCGCGCGCTGGTCCAGCGGCCGGCCTGCGGCGCTCCATCGATGACGAGAGGTGTCATCGCGGCCACATGCAATCCGAATCCACGCAAGGCGTGCACGACGGCCAACGTGACGAGGTGCTCGTTGTCGGATTCAGCCATGCCCGCAACGAAGCAGGAACCGGGGAGAATTTCAGGTTGACGTGAGCGAGACGACATGCGCGGGTGCGGCGCTCTGCGAAATGCGGGCGCCCGGTGCCTATCGTGCGCAGGCCCGTGAGGGCAGTCTTGTGCGGATTGGCTAAATCACCTGGCGATCTCTTCGGGCCGGCCGGCGTCGGTGATGACGCGCAACTTGCGGGAGCCCGCGAAGATATCCTTCGGCTTCAAGCCGTACGTCTGGCGGATCGAATGGCTGAAGTGCGTGGAGTCGGGATAGCCGATGTCCAGGGCAACGTACACCAGGCTGCTGTGACAGGTGACGTAGTGGAGCAGGGAGCGTGCGCGCTTCCAGGTGCGGAAGGTGCGAAACGGGGCGCCCACCTGTTCCTTGAACAGGTGAAGGAAACGGGAGAACGAGAGGTTGGCCTGTGCCGCGCACTCTTCCGCCGCGGCGTGCGCCGATGGGTTGTTCTTGATGCGGTTGAGCACGGCGGCAATGCGCGTATCGAGAGTCCGGGCGGGCAATCGCTCGCCGAAAAACGTCGTGTCGAAGTCCGACGGCTGCAGGCCAAGCGTCCGGCCTGCGGCGACGATCCGGTCGTGCGCGCGCCGAACGTGGGCGGCGAATTCGGGTGCGTGAACCGCGCCACATGCCTTCAGCACAGCCGGAAGGCGCGCAACGTCGACCGATTCCGGCTCGATCAGAATGTCCAGGACGTGCCGGCCGTCGCAAGCGATCTCATACGGCACGTAAGGCTGTACCACAGCGACTTCGGTGGTTTCCCACTCGCCACCATCGACCCGAATTCGCAGCGGCGCCTCGATGGCGACGTAGGCGATGATCGCGCCCTTGGTATGCATGACGGGAGCGCCAAGCAACCCGGCATAGAAGATGCGATCGGGTGTGATCCACATCATCCGGTCAGCGCTGGTGCAGCGCCTCGGCTCGAACCCATCCATGGTCTGCATCGCTCGTCTCCAAAAAGGCGGCGGTTCGCAAGATGCGACCGTTCTAGTTCTTCACCCTATCGTACAGGGCCTGCGGCAAGCAGGGCTGATCCTGCAGGATAGGGTGGGGTTCTCCGTGGGTCTTGCGTCAGGTGGCTACGGGAATGTTAAGCCTTTTTGGCGCCAAACAGTGCGGTAGCCACAACGCACAAGATGGCGCCGCCCCACACACCCAGAATCCAGCCACCGAACCTGACCAGGAGACTCAGCGATGATAAAGAGAAGCTTGTTGGCGGCCGTTTTCGCGGCTGCGTTGTTGAGCGCGGCAATCGCCCCCGAACTCGCGCAGGCGCAGGCTAACCGCCCGATCAAGATTGCGCTCATTGCCAGCAAGACGGGCCCGAGCGAGCAGTACGCGCGCGACACCGAGCGGGGCCTGCGTCTCGGCCTCGACTACTTGACCCAAGGAACGTGGACGGTGCTCGGCCGCAAGATCGAGCTGGTCGTGAAGGACGATCAGTTCAAACCGGAACTCGCCAAAGCGATGTTGACGGAGGCGTTCAGCGACGATAAGGCCGACATCGCCGTGGGCACGTCCTGGTCCGGCGGCGCTCTGGCCATGTTGCCCGTGGCGCAGGAGTACAAGAAGATCCTGATCGTGGAGCCGGCCATCGCGGACTCCCTGACGGGTTCGGCCTGGCACCGCTACGTGTTCCGCGCAAGCCGCAATTCGTTTCAGGACGCGCTCGCCTCTGCGGCCAGCATGAAGGATGGCGACAGCGTCGCCTTCCTGGCGCCCGACTATGTGTACGGCAAGGACGGCGTCGCAGCCTTGAAGGAGGCGCTGGTTGCCACCAAGCGCAAGGTGAACATCGTTCATGAGGAATTCATCCCCCTTTCGACGGCGGATTTCACTTCGCCCATGCAGCGAATCCTGGAAAAGCTCAAGGGCGCGAGCGGCAGGAAGAGCTTGGTCGTGATCTGGGGAGCACCCAATCCGCTGCGCAAGCTGGCCGAGCTGATCCCGGCCGGCAGCGATATAGAGTTCATCTCGATCGGGGGCGCGAACCACGAGGGCCTCAAGCCGTGGGCGGGCCTTCCGGTGGGCGGCGGAATCTACTACTTCTACACCTTCCCCAAGAACCCGATGAACGACTGGTTCGTGGCAGAGAGCATCAAGCGCCACAAGGTTCCGCCGGACCTGTTCTCCGCGGGCGGCTTCGTCAGCGCCGCGGCGATCATCAGCGGCCTGAAAAAGGCCGGCACGGCCGAGACAGAGAAGCTGATTGCCGCCATGGAGGGGATGGAATTCGACACCCCCAAGGGGAAGATGACGTTCCGCAAGGAAGACCATCAGGCGATGCAGGCGCAATACCAGTTCAAGCTGAAGAAGGCGCCGGGTGCCAGCGAGTGGGACATGCTGGACCTGGTGCGCGAGATTCCCGCAAGCGAGATGCCGGTGCCCATCAAAGCAGGCAAATGAGGATGGAGCTTTCGTGACGACTGCCGCACTGGAGTCGAAGGAGCTGACCATCAGCTTCGGCGGCCATGTGGCGGTCGACGCGGTGAGCGCGGCGTTCCATACCGGCACGCTCACCGCCATCGTCGGCCCCAACGGCGCCGGCAAGACGACCTACTTCAACCTGCTGTCGGGACAATTGCGCGTCAGCGCCGGGCGGGTGCTGCTGCAAGGACAGGACATCACCCGGCTCGGCGCGGCAGCGCGGACCGGGATCGGTATCGGGCGAGCGTTCCAGCTGACCAATCTGTTTCCCCAACTGCCGGTCCGCGAGAACGTGCGGCTGGCCGTGCAGAGCCGGTTGCGCGCGGGCTTCGACATGCTGGCGCGGTGGCGGACGCGCGAAGACCTCACGGCGCAGGCTCAGCACTACCTGGAACTGGTGGGCCTGGCCGCAAGGGCCGACGACCTCGCCTCCAGTTTGCCGCATGGCGACAAGCGCAAGCTGGAGGTTGCCCTCTTGATGGCGCTGGAGCCCAAGGTGCTGATGTTCGACGAACCGACCGCAGGCATGAGCATCGACGAGGTACCCGTGATCCTCGATCTCATCGCGCGGCTGAAGGCCGGTGGCGACCGCACCATCCTGTTGGTGGAGCACAAGCTGGACGTGATCCGCACGCTGGCCGATCGC
This sequence comes from Ramlibacter sp., assembly GCA_028292245.1. GTDB lineage: Bacteria > Pseudomonadota > Gammaproteobacteria > Burkholderiales > Burkholderiaceae_C > Ramlibacter. The sequence goes on along the minus strand of JAQGMS010000303.1, from coordinate 70,392 downwards.
ATCATCGTGCTTCACAACGGCCAGCTGCTGGCCGACGGCGCGCCGGCGCAGGTGATGGCCTCCAGCGCGGTGCAGGAAGCCTATCTGGGCGCCAAGGGGTCGCAGCCGGCAGCCGCGCATGCCTGACAGGACGTCGGCGCCGCTGCTGCGCCTGCGGGGCGTGCACACCCACATCGGCGAATACCACATCCTGCAAGGCGTGGATTTCGCCGTGCCGCGCGAAGGCGTCACGGTGCTGTTGGGGCGCAATGGCGCCGGCAAGTCCACCACATTGCGAACCATCATGGGTCTGTGGCGGGCGAGTGCCGGCACCATCGAGCTGGCGGGGCGCCACGTCACGCGCCTGAGCACGCCGGAGATCGCGCGGCTGGGCATCGCCTTTGTGCCGGAAGACATGGGGGTGTTCGCCAACCTGACGGTGCAGGAAAATCTGCAACTGGCCGCCATCTCCGGGCGCATCGACGACACGCGGCTGCAGTGGATCTTCAGTCTCTTCCCCGCGCTCGAGCGCTTCTGGTTGCGCCCCGCCGGTACGCTCTCCGGGGGGCAGAAGCAGATGATGGCGATCGCGCGCGCCATCATCGAGCCGCGCCGCCTGCTTCTGATCGACGAACCCACCAAAGGGCTGGCTCCCGCCATCGTGCAGAATCTCGCCACGGCGCTGCGCGCGCTCAAGTCGCGCGACACCACCATCCTGCTGGTCGAGCAGAACTTCCATTTCGCCAGCGCGCTGGGCGACCATGTGGCGGTGATGGACGATGGCCGCATCGTGCACACGGGCAGCATGGACGCGCTCGCTGCGGATGCGGCGCTGCAGGACCGACTGCTTGGGCTGCACGCGGCACCTGCTGCATGAACACCGCCCTGCAATCCATGCATGGGCGCTGGGACGATCTGGCCGCGCCAGCGGTCATTGCCGTACTGGCGCTGCTCGCCCTGCCGCTGGTCGGCAGTGCTCCGACCTGGGCGACACTCACCCTGGCCGGGCTCGCGATGGGCATGATGCTGTTCATCATGGCCAGCGGGCTGACGCTTGTGTTCGGGTTGATGGACGTCCTCAATCTGGGCCACGCCGCATTCGTGGCGGTCGGGGCTTATGTGGCCACATCGCTCGCCGGCCCGCTGGCGGGGCTGCTCAAGTCGGCCTCCGCTCCAGCCGCAATCGCCGGTATGGCGCTCGTGGCAGTGGGTGCCATGGCGGCGACCGCGTTGTTAGGCGTCGTGTTCGAGCGCATCTTCATCCGGCCGGTCTACGGCAATCACCTCAAGCAGATCCTGATCACCATCGGCGCGATGATCATCATCGAGCAACTTGTGCTGGCGCTGTGGGGCGCCCAGCAGATGACGCTGTCGCTGCCGGAGCCCGTTCGCGGCAACATCGAGGTCGCCGGGGTCGCGGTGGAACGTTATCGGCTGGTCGCCGTGGTACTGGGGCTTGGCCTTTATCTCGCCTTGCTGCTGCTCTTCAATCGCAGCCGTGTCGGCCTCGTGATACGCGCCGGTGTCGAGAACCGGGACATGGTCGAAGCCCTCGGCTACCGAATCCGCAGGTTGTTCGTCGGCGTCTTCGTCGCCAGTGCGGCACTGGCGGGGCTCGGTGGTGCGATGTGGGGCTTCTACCGCGAGCAGTTCACGGCCGCCATTGGCGCCGACCTGCTGGTGCAGATGCTGATCATCGTGGTGATCGGCGGCCTTGGCTCGGTCCGCGGCTGCTTCTACGGCGCGGTGCTGCTGGCCCTGACGCAGAACTACGTCGCTTTCCTGCTGCCCGATTTCGCATTGGTGTCCAACGTCGCCGTGATGGCCGCGGTGCTGCTGTGGCGTCCGCGCGGCCTGTACGCGCCCGGTCGGTGACATGAAGGGTATGGCATGCTGAAGTCCCTGTCGACGCACCTCCTGTCCGATGATCCGCCGCGCAGCCGCATCCTCAGCGCCTTGCTGCTGCTCGTGCTCGCCTACCTCTTGACGGCGCCATTTGTGTTTCCCGGCGCCCGGTCGCTGAACGTCGCCGCAACCATCTGCGTCTTCCTGGTGGTGGTGGGCTCGTTCGACCTGCTGCTCGGCTACTGCGGGATGGTGTCGTTCGCTCACGCGATGTTCTACGGCATCGGCGCCTACGGTGCCGGCATCGCGCTGCATCGGTTGGGGCCGAGTTGGAGTGCCGTTCTGATCGGGACCGCTGCCGCGCTCGCGCTGTCGGCGGTGCTCGCGACGCTGATGGCCCTGATCTCGCTGCGCGTGAAGGCGATCTTTTACACCATGACCACCCTGGCGGTGGCGGCGGCCTTTGGCGCGCTGGTCCTTCGCATGAACTCGCTGACCGGCGGCGACGACGGCCGCAACTTCCGCCTGCCGGAAGCCCTAACGCCCGGCTTCGAATTGCTGGAGAGCCCGTTCCTGGGCGCCAGCATCAACGGCAAGCTGCTGGCCTATTACCTGGTGTTCGGCGTGTCGGTGCTGCTGTTCCTGCTGATGCTGCGCATCGTCAACTCGCGCTTCGGCCGTGTGCTGGAGGCAATCCGCGAGAACGAGTTCCGTGCCGAGGCCATTGGCTACCGCACGCTCTATTTTCGCCTAGTGATCAGCGTGGCGGCCGCCATGATCGCCACGGCGGCCGGCGTCCTGATGGCCCTTTGGCTGCGGTATGTCGGGCCGCAGACGACCGTCGGCTTCAATGTCATGCTGAACATCCTGCTGATGGCCGTGATCGGGGGCCTGGGCACTGTCTACGGTGCGGTCATCGGGGTGGTGGTGTTCACCATTGCCGAGAACTATCTGCAGCTGTTGCTGCAGAAGGGCGCCTCGCTATTCACCGGCATTCCGGTTGTGGAACACCTGCTTCATCCGGACCGTTGGCTGCTCTGGTTCGGAGTGGTCTTTGTACTGGCGGTGTATTTCTTTCCCAGCGGAGTTGTGGGCAACCTGCGCGAACGAGCGGCCAGTCGGAAGCGGGCGACGCGTGGCCATTCGGCCGGTGCGGTCGCAAAGCCTTAGAAAGGCCCGTTGGTGTTCTTCCATAGCTCGCGCGGCGCAATGGTCTGAACCACGTCCCAATGCTCGACAATCTTGCTTGACTCGACACGAAACAGGTCGAACTGAATAGTCGGAGGCTTCAACAACGGATGGCCTTCCACCAACGCGAGAACAAAGTTTCCCTCGGCAAGAAAGTGATGGAACTTGACCACAGGCCCGGCTCCTGGCCCGGCCACGCTGTCAATCCTCGACTTGAGCTGGGCCATCCCGTCGCCCACTGAACTTGCGTGCTGATGGTATTGCTCGCTGCGGACAAAGTCGTCGACTTTGTCGAAGCGCAGATCGACCGTTATCGCCTGCTTGAAATCCTTCACGAGCTGTCGATTTACTTCTGTCTTGTCGCGATCAGCGATTTCAGTGGGTCCGTCGACCTGGGTGCGTCCCGAGGGATTGGGAGCGGCTTCGGGCTCCAGGGCACGCCAGTGCTCGACGATACGTCCGTCTGCGCACCTGAACATGTCAAAGGCAACTACCGGACCTCGGTAGAAGGGGAGCCCATGCTGCTTCGACTGAATCGCCACGATGTCGCCATCGACGATGGTCCGGTAGATCGTGATTGCCGCATTCGGTGAGGCAGCCACCATGTTGGCAAATGCGGCGAAGCCCGGAATGCCTTCAGCAATTGCAGGTTCATGCTGCCTGAGAGACGGGTCGAAAAACGCATCCAGACCTTTCTCACCGTGCCCTCGGAAAACATGCCTCAATGCTGCGTGGCACAAAGTTGCCATCGCCTCTCGGCTCACCGTTGCACTGGAGTTCTGAACCATTTGGTCCTCAAGGTCGTCGCGTTGCGGTATTTCTTCGTGCTGATCGTGGCAATGAACATGTCCCTCCATTGTCGGGATCAAGATAGGTCCGCCGTGCCAGCTGGTCTTGTGTCAGCTGGCTACCGAAGCCAGGAGCGAAGGTTCAGCCACGCATTTCCACACGCTCACCTCCCAAAAACACCGCAGGTCTTGGAGAACCGGAGATCCTTGCCTGAAGGGCCGGCCTGATGAGGTCACTCGGATTCAGGATTTGTACCTGAACGAGTGCATTTCGAGCGCAGACGTCAGTTCGGCCAGAGGGCCTTCCAGGTCACGTAGCCGTCGTTGGACATCGGCCGGCGGTTGGCATTCCTGGAGCGATTGTTCAAGAACCCGTGCTAAATCCTCGATCACTGTCGCACCGATGCTGCCCGAGACACCCTTCGTCGTATGCGCCAACCGTTCGGCCGTGGGAATATCTCCGTTCGTCAGTGCCTGCTGCATCTGTGCACAGACAGTGCTCTGCCCGGCGACGTAGCGACCCAGCATGGCGAGATACAAGGATCGCTTGCCAGACATTCGCGCCAAACCCAGATCCATGTCCAGTCCGGGAATGCCTTGCGGCAACTCAGGCACACCGGGAATTGAGTTCTTGGACGTTGAGGCAGCCATACGCTCGGGAGGAGCGACAAATTCATCCTGTCCTACCCATCGCAGCAAGACCTCCTGCAGACGCTCGGGGGCGATCGGTTTGATGACCGCATCGTTCATCCCCGCTTCCAGGCATCGCTGGCGGTCCTGCTCCATGGCATTTGCGGTCATGGCCACGATCGGCAATCGTGCGAGCCTTTCGACCGCGCGCATCGCCCGGGTGGCCGTGAGTCCGTCCATGACGGGCATCTGCATATCCATGAAGACGAGGTCGTAGGGCGATCGTTGGACCATCTCCAGTGCCACCTTCCCGTCGCCCGCAACGTCGACGATCAGGCCCACGTCCTCGAGCAGCTCGCGCGCAACCTGCTGGTTGATGTCGTTGTCTTCCACCAGCAGGATTCGCCTGCCGCGCAGCGTCGAAAGCATGGTTTGCGCGTACTCGGGTGAACCCGTTTCGTTGACCTGCAGCTTGTCGCGCGCCACTCCCAGCACCGACATCGTGGCGTCGAACAGCAGGGACGGACTCACCGGTTTGATCAGGACGTCGTCGATGCCAATGAGCCGAGCCTCATTCAGCATCTCTTCCCGCCCATAGGCCGTCACCATGAGAAGAATCGGAGGGGTCTCAAGCCCGAGCGATTGAATGCGGCGGGCCGTTTCCATGCCGTCCAACCCCGGCATCCGCCAGTCGAGGTAGACGATGTCATAGGGCCGGCCCTGCGTGGCAGCGCAATTCACTTCATCGATTGCCGCCGCTCCGCACGAAACCTCATGAGTGACGAATGTCATACCTTTGAGCATGCTCACGATCACGGCACGTGCTTGGTCGTTGTCATCCACCACCAGCGCGCGCCGCCCGCGCAGATCCGGGTTGGGCCGCAGCTCGCGGCGTGTCCCAACCCCCAGACCCAACCGGGCCGAGAACCAGAACGTGCTCCCCTGGCCCAGCTCGCTATCCACCCCGACGTCGCCGCTCATCAGTTCCGCAAGCTTCTTGGAGATCGCCAGCCCCAGCCCCGTGCCGCCGAAATTGCGGGTGGTCGAAGCGTCGGCCTGCGAGAAGCTCTGAAAAAGCCTTGTCATCTGCTCTTGCGTCAGGCCGATGCCGGTGTCCCGCACCCGGAAGTGCAGGAGCACGTCCTTGTCCGTGCGCTCACTAGCGCGCACCGAGATGACGATCTCGCCCTTCTCTGTGAACTTGACGGCGTTGTTGGCATAGTTCAACAGGATCTGGCCCAGCCGCAATGAGTCACCGATCAAGCCGGTGGGAACGTCGGGCGCGACCTCGAACACCAACTCCAGGCCCTTGGCGTGGCACTTTTCGCTGATCAAATTGCAAGTGTTGTCCAACAGCTTTTCAAGTTCGAACTCGGTGCTTTCCAGGCTCAGCTTGCCGGCCTCGACCTTGGAAAAGTCCAGAATGTCGTTGATAACGCCCAACAGGTGCTGCCCTGCCGTCTGTACCTTGACGATGTAGTCGCGCTGGCGCGCAGTCAGCTCGGTTTTCAGGACCAGGTGCGAGAGCCCGATGACGGCGTTCATCGGGGTACGGATTTCATGGCTCATGTTGGCCAGGAAGTCCGACTTCATGCGTGTGGCTTCCTCGGCGATCTCCATGGCGTGGCGAACGGCTTCTTCGCTCTTCTTGCGTTCTGTGATGTTGCGCGCGATGCCCACTACTCCGTGAATTTCGCCGTGCCGATCGCACATGGGGCTAATGATGGTCTCGAACAACGCCGACTCACCATTGGCGCACGGAACCCACTGTTCGGCAATCTCTTGGCGCCGCGTCGTGACGATGGCCTGGTGCCGGGTCTCGATGATCTCAGCCAGGGCCGCTGGCGCCAGGTCACGCGCTGTCAGCCCGATGATCTGTTGGATCGGCCGACCGATTGCCGCGGCAAATGCCGCATTGCAGCCCAGGTAACGGCCATCCACATCTTTGTAGAAAACGCGGTCTGGAATCGCGTCGATCACGGCTTTGAGCGTAGTCTCCAGATGCTCGCGGGAGACCAGTTCGCGATCGCGGTGTTCAAGTTGTGCACGTCCGCGAGCAATTTCGTCGCGGGCTTCTGCCAGCTGGATGCGGGCTTGGGCCAACTGTTCTTCCGCGCCGAGAGGCAGGGAGGCGGCATCGGCCAGGACAGCTAGCAAGCGATTGGGGATGCGATCCATTGAAAACCTCTGTAACTCGGACAGTGCATCAGATCATCCGGCCCGTTCCCTGGCATAAGCAATTTGCCTAGGCGAATTAGGGGGTTTTCGGTACGGGACCGTTGCTCCAATCCAAACTGCCGCTACTTGCGATCGAACACTGCCGGCGGATCGAGCGCGAGCCCGGGATCTGCCTCGTCTTCCGAACGCATGTATCGATCGATCATCGGGCGCGTCCAGGCTGGAGACAGCATCCGGATGAACTCCGACGCGTAGCCGCGAAGATACAAGTGACGGTGGACCCAGATGTAGCACATGATCGCGGGAAACAGGTGGCGCGCGTTGATGAGTTTGAGTGACGCATCTTCTTTCGCGTCGTAGGCTGCTTCGGGAAGCGTGGCGATGCCCAGCCCCGCGGCGACGTAAGCCTTGGTCACGTCGGCATCCGTCGCGGTGACGACGATATTCGGCTTGATGCCCTTTTTCTCGAAGGCGTTCATCACGGATACGCCGCTCGCGTACGAGCGGTCCAGGCTGATCATGGGATAGTGGGCCACGTCCGCCAAGGTGATCTGCTTCTTGTGCAGCAACGGATGGCGCTTGGGGACCAGCACTCCGCGCCGGAACAAAGCGTACGGCAGCCTTGCGAGCGCCGGCATATCTGTCGTCGGAATTGTCGCTATGCCGAGGTCCGCGGCCCCCGTGTTGACGAAATGCGCAATCTGGTCGGGCGTGCCTTGCCTGAGAGTCAGGTTGACACCAGGATAGCGCTCGTGGAAAAGATGCACGATCGGGATGAGGATGTATCGTGCGTGGAGGTGTGTCGTTGCCACGACCAGGGTTCCGGTCTCTTCATCGGCATGGTCGGCGCCCACCGACCGGAGATTGTCGATGTCCCTGAGAACTCGCCGCGCGATCTCCAGGGCCGCGCGGCCGGGCTCGGTCAGCGCCGCGATGCGATTGCCTTGCCTGACCAGCAGTTCCGTGCCCAACTCCTCCTCGAGTTGACGAAGCTGGCGACTGATTCCGGGTTGGGACGTGTGCAGGACTTCCGCCGCCTTGGACAAGTTCAGGCCCTGGTCGGCGACTCCGCAGAAATAGCGCAGCTGTTGCAGATTCACGGCTCGAAGTATATCTGCGGGTTATCGCTCAATGATAAACAATCACTATCGGGAAGAGTCGCTTTTCAATAGTCTCACTGCTGTCGCGCTGGTCAATAAAGTTCCGATGTCGGGACCGCGGCGCACCGAAGGAGACGAAAGCATGGCGAGAGACGCTCGCGTCGAGACCGCGATATCTCATTGGGCCCCCCGACTCATTTCGAACGGTGTCCTCTGGATCGATTTTCAGGAAGTCACGCGGAGTCTCGACCGCTGGGAAGACTGGTGCGCGGCCTGGTGCAAACGAGGCGAAGTTCATGAGTTGCTGGGGCGCGAGGCCCTGGAAAGCGGGTATCGCCTGTCGGCAGGAGAGCACCTGTCCCGCGCGGCCGTCTACTACCACTTCGCAAAGTTCATGTTCGTCAACGACGTGCCGCAGATGAAAGCCGCTCATATGCGTGCAATCAAGTGCCGGCAGGACGCGCTTCCGTACCTGCGTCCGCCCGGCGTGCGGGTGGAAATCCCGTACGAACGATCCTTTCTCGCGGGGATTCTGCGCGTGCCGACCGGCGTGACCCATCCTCCCGTGATGATCATGGTGCCCGGCCTGGAATCCGCGAAGGAGGAGATGGAGGCTTACGAGCTGCCATTCCTCGCCCGCGGGATCGCCACCTTGATGGTCGATACACCCGGCCAGGGCGAGGCCGAGTACGAATACGCCCTGCGCGGCGACTCCGAAGTGGCAGTGACGGCAGTGGTGGACTGGCTGCAGGGCCGTGCCGATATCGACCGATCGCGCATCGGCCTTTGGGGCGTCAGCTTGGGCGGGTACCTTGCGCCCCGCGCGGCCGCGTTCGAAAAGAGGATCAAGGCGTGCATTTCGCTGTCGGGGCCGTATGACGTTCGCGAGACCTGGGACAACGCCCCTGAAATGCAAAAGGAATGCTTCCGCGTTCGCAGCCACCTGGCGACGCTGGATGAAGCCGCATCACACGCCAGCACCCTGACGCTCAAGGGCGGCATCGCGCGGCAGATCGAATGCCCGCTGTTCATCGTGATGGGCAAGCAGGATCGCCTGGTGGACTGGCGGCACTCCCAGCGGCTGGCCGATGAAGCCTCGGGGCCGGTGAAGCTTCTCGCCATCGAGGACGGCAACCACATCTCGAACAACCGACCATACCGATGGCGGAACCTCACGGCCGACTGGATGGCCGCGCAACTGGGCCTGCCTCAGCAGTGACCGAGCCCTAAACAAGCATGAGACATCGCATGACTAGAAAACCCATCCCATTCCGGCCGGATCGCCGGCGCTTCGCTCAAGCAGCTGCGTCGCTGGTTGCCTTTCCATCGGCCATTGGCTTCGCCCAGACTTCCGAACCGTACCCCGGGTCGCGCGAGATCAAGATCGTGGTCGGCATATCTCCGGGAAGCGTGGGCGACTTGGTTGCGCGCATTGCGGCCGAGCGACTGCGCGAGGATTTGGGCGTTCCCGTGGTTGTCGAAAACAAGGTCGGTGCATCCGGATTAATCTCGGTACAGGCGGTCCTGAACGCCCCCGCGGACGGCCATACGATCTTGATGGGCAGCGGAGCGCTCACGATAGTCCCCCTGATGGGCCCGGCCAAGTACGACCCGGTCAAGGACTTCGCGGGTGCCGGGACACTGGGGGTCGCAACGAACGTCCTTGTCGTGGCGTCGACCAGCCGCTTCAAGACAGTCAAGGATCTGATCGCCGCGGCCAAGGCGCGCCCGGGGACCTTGACCTACGCTTCGGCCGGCTACGGCTCTTCCACGTTCATGAGCGCGGAGCGGTTTCGAATGGTCACGGGCACCAGCGTGGTCCACATTCCACTCAAGGGCTCGCCCGAGGCCCTCACGGAAGTCAGCTCTGGACGGGTCGACTTCTTCTTTGCTCCGCTGGCATCCGCGTTGCCGCTGATCAAATCGGGCCACCTGACGGCACTCGCGGTCGGCACGCCGGAGCGCTCGAACTTGATGCCCGAGTTACCGACGCTTTCGGAGTCCGGCGTGCGCAACGCCGAATACCAGTTCTGGCTGGGCTTCCTGGTTGCGTCGAAGACCCCGCGGCCAATTGTGCAGAGATTGAATCTCGCGACGCTGAAGGCGCTGAACACCCCCGTATTGAAAGCGCGCTTCACTGAGCTGGGCGTGGCGCCGTTGGTGACGAGCACTGAACAGTTCGCCGAGATGATCCGTAAGGATCTGGTCATGAATACGGCAATCATCAAAGCCGGCGGAAGCAGGAATGCGTCCTAGCCCTTTCCATTTCAGAAACTTGAATGAATAACAACACCCAAGGCGCGGTCGCCCTTCTCGGCCGCATTCTGCTCGCGGCACTTTTCCTGGCCAGTGGACTCGGAAAGCTGGCCGCCGCCGGTGCAACGCAGGCCTACATCGCGTCGGTCGGCATTCCTTTCCCGGTACTGGCTTACATCGCTGCCATCGTTCTCGAAGTTGGCGCTGGCCTGCTCCTCCTGGGCGGCTACCGAACGCGCGTCGCGGCGATCGCGTTGGCTGGCTATTGCGTTTTGACTGCCGTCCTGTTCCACAGCAACCTCGCCGATCAGAACCAGGCGATACACCTGCTGAAAGATATAGCGATAGCTGGAGGCCTGCTGCAGCTTGCCGCATTTGGTGCTGGCCGCTTCAGCCTTGACGGTCGCTACGGTCCTTCAATCCGCAGCACGAAATGACGAACCGCATTGGATGGATCGGCCTGGGCCGCATGGGCGAAGCCATGGTCAAGCGCCTGCTCAAGAAGGAACACGGCGTCAGCGTATGGAACCGCACGGCGGCCAAGGCGGTGCCGCTGGCGGAATACGGCGCGACGGTGGCCGCGAACAAGCAGGACCTGGCCGCGTGCGAGATCGTCTTCACCATGGTCTCGACCACCGACGACCTGAAGCAGGTGCTGTTCGGCGACGGCGGATTGGTCACCGGCAAGGCCAAGCCCAAGGTAGTGGTGGACTGCTCGTCGATCTCGCAGGAAGGTTCGGCCCAGATTCGCGCCCAACTCGAGGCGGCGGGCGTGGCCTACCTGTGCACGCCCGTGTCGGGCAATGCGAAGGTGGCCAAGGCCGGCAAGTTGCTGATGGTGTCGTCCGGCCCGAAAGCGCTGTACGACCAGGCCGAGCCTTACCTGCAGGCGATGGCGCGCAAGGTGATGTGGGTGGGTGAAGGCGAGTTGGCGCGCATCTGGAAGATCGCCCACAACGTCATGTTCGGCGTGGTCATCCAGAACCTGTGCGAGATCACCGTGCTGGCAGAAAAGGCCGGCATCCCGCGCCATGTGTTCCTGGAGAGCATCAACGATTCGGTGCTCGGCTCGATGTACACCCGGTACAAGACGCCGATGCTGACCAACCTCACGTTCGACCAGGTCACGTTCACGCCCAAGCTGCTGCTCAAGGACATGGACCTGGGCATGGCGGCGGCCAGGACGCACGGCGTGGTGATGCCGGCGGCGGCGGCCACGCGCGAATCGGTCGCGCGCATGGTGGGACGCGGCCACGACGATATCGACTTCGCCGTGCTGCTGCTGGAGACCGCCAGGGATGCGGAGATGGAACTCAAGCCCGACAACGTGAAGATGAGCGACGGGCTCGAGAGCTGAATGCCGAAACAGCGCCGTACCGGCGCCGAAGAATTTTTCCGTTAACAAACCATGGGGACAACACTTGTGATGAAACGAGCTCTACTTCCACTAGCACTCGTCGCTGCCTGCGGCGCTGCTTCCGCCCAGTCTTCGGTGACGATTTTCGGCGTCGTCGATGCGGTAGTCCAGGTTGGACGCGGCAGCGTCTCGAACCTGACCCAAATGAGAGACTCCGGCTACAACAGCTCCCGTCTCGGTTTCCGCGGAACCGAAGATCTCGGCGGCGGAATGTCGGCGTCGTTCTGGCTGGAGGCGGGACTTGCCAACGACAACGGGGGCGGCCAGCCCACTAGCACCAACAACCAGGCAAGCGGCACGCCGGCGGTCGGCTCGGCCAGTGCGCTTCTGTTTAACCGGAGGTCGACTGTCAGTCTCAGCGGTAGCTGGGGCGAAGTCCGCCTGGGTCGCGACTACACGCCGCAGTTTTGGAGCCTGACGGTCTATGACCCCTTCGGCAACTCCACGGCCGCCGGCGCGAGCCGCACCAACAATTCGGCTTTCACGGGTGTAACGGCAGTGCGTGCATCCAACAGCATGGGCTATTTGCTGCCGCAAAATTTGGGCGGATTCTTCGGACAGGCTCAGTACTACCTCGGCGAGAATCCGAGCAACGCAGGCGCGACGAAGGATGATGGGAGTGGCTACGGACTTCGGGCAGGATATGGCAATTCGGTCTTCGATGTAGCCATCGCGCTGAGCCGCACCAAATACGCTGCAGGCGATATCCGGCAGAACAACATCGGCGCGCAATGGAACTTCCGCCTTGGCCGGGTCATGGCGCAATACACGCGCGACAGCAACGGCGCGCTCGATGGTCGTGGCTTTCTGGTCGGCGGCCTCCTTCCAGTCGGCGTGGGTGAGCTCAGGGCCTCCTACTCCGGCTATCGAACGACCGCAGCTGGCAGTCCCGAGAGCAAAAAGTGGGCGCTGGGTTATGTGCACAACCTGTCCAAGCGCACGGCGCTGTACGCGACCTATGCCCGCTTGAGCAACAGCGGCGGATCGAGGGTGGCGCTCAACGGCGCGACTACCGGAGCGAACGACCCGTCCACCGGCTACGACTTGGGCATTCGCCACGCCTTCTGATCTGCTTGTGGCCGCGACCGGTCGCGGCCATGCCTTCAGGTTATAGCGCGATCACAAGTAGTTAGTTGCCAGCTATGGGCGTGCGCCTACCATGGTCAAACGAACGAGGAGACAACGAATGCCAATCGATCTCAAAGTAAACGGCCGCGCCGTGCGAGTTGAGGCGCCGCCCGAAACCCGCCTGTTGTGGGTACTGCGGGAAGAGCTGAAGCTCGAGGGCACCAAATACGGTTGCGGCGCCGGCCAGTGCGGCGCCTGCATGGTCCATCTCGACGGCGAGCGGATGTTCTCGTGCCAGGTTCCCATCTCCGAAGTCCAGGGGCGCGCGATCACGACGATCGAGGGCTTGTCGAAGGATCGGAGCCATCCCTTGCAGGTCGCCTGGATCGCCGAGCAGGTTCCTCAATGCGGCTACTGCCAGTCAGGACAGATCATGAGCGCGGCGGCGTTGCTGGCGGCCAAGCCCCGGCCTACCCGTCAGGAGATCGTCGATCACATGAGCGCAAATCTCTGCCGCTGCGGAACGTACCCGAAGATCGTCCGCGCCATAGAGCGCGTGGCGAAGGGAGCTTCATCGTGAACCAGGCGACCGACACAATCGCGACCGGCCTGAATCGTCGCGGGTTCATGATTGGCGCCGCCGGCTTGAGCCTCACGGTCATACCGACGCTGAACGCCTGCTCGACGATGCAAGGCGCCGCACCCCTCTCCGGACAGGGTGCGACCTTGCCGAGCCAAGCTCAGAAGCTCAACGCCTATGTGAGCATCGGCAAGGACGGGTACGTCTACATCCTGTCGCCCGCAACGGAAATGGGGCAGGGCTCTCTCACGGCGCTGCCGCTCATCGTCGCGGAGGAAATGGACGCGGATTGGGACAAGGTCGTCATCGTGCCGGCTCCCGCGAGCGACGCACTCTATGGCAACCCCGGTTTCGGGGGCCTGCAGTACACCGCGGGATCGATGGCGGTGCAGGGCTACTACCTGCCGCTGCGTCGATTCGGGGCCCAAGTGCGGCAGGTCCTGCTTTCCAATGCGGCCCGCCGGTGGAACGTGCCGCCGGCGCAGCTTAAGACCGAACCCGGCTACGTGGTCCATTCCGATGGCCGGCGCCTGTCATACGGCCAGATTGCCGAGTTCATGGAACTGCCGGCAGCTGCGCCGGAGATCAAGCCTGAGCAACTCAAGGACCCGGCAACGTTCCGGCTGCTTGGCAAACGGGACGTCGGACGCATCGACGTTCCTTCAAAGGTCAACGGGTCCGCGCAATACAGCATGGACGTTCAGCTGCCGGGCATGCTGTACGGTGTCGTCACTCGCAGCCCGGTGGAAGGCGCCCGGCCGCTTCGGGTCGACGACCGCGCCGCGCGGGGAATGAGCGGCGTGCGTGAAGTCGTGCTGCTCCCCAATGGCGTGGGGGTGATCGCGGACAAGCCCTGGACGGCGCAAGCGGCCCGCGAATCGCTCAAGATCGAGTGGGACAAGTCGGCGCGCGGCTGGGGATTCAACAGCGAGGAGAAGATCGCAGAATTCTCGCGCGACGTGCACAACCTCTCCAAGCCCGGCAAGCCCTGGGGCGCGGCGGGTGACGCATTGGGCGCGATGCAGAAGGCGGCAACCGTCGTCCAGCGCGAATACCGATGCGACTATGCATACCACGCGCAGATGGAGCCACTGAATGTGGTGGCCTCCGTGGCTGCGGACGGGAAGTCGTGTGAAGTCTGGGCCGGAACGCAGTCGCAGACCATGGCATTGACCGCGGCGGCGCAGGCGCTGAACATTCCGGAGGACAAGATCAAGCTCAATGTCATGCTGATGGGCGGCGGCTTCGGTCGGCGCGGCAATCGTGACGAGGAATTCGTGGTTGACGGCGTCCTGCTATCGAACGCAGTGAAAGCGCCTGTGAAATGCATCTGGGGCCGGGAGGACGACGTCAAGAACGGCAGATTCCGGCCGATGTCCGCCCACTTGCTGCGCGCAGGTGTTTCGAACACTCGCGATATCGTTGCATGGCAGCACCGAATGGCATCCGACAACGTCATGCCCTTCATGGATCCGATCCGCTACCGGCAATTCAGGAACACGGATGTGCTCGCGATCGTTGGGACCGAGCTGCGTACATACGACGTCGCCAACCGCATCGCGGAACACCTGCCGCAGGACACCGGCATCCGAACGTCCCCCTTGCGCGGGATCGGTGTCGGCCCCAATACGTTCGCGATGGAATGCTTTGTCGACGAGCTCGCCGCGGAGCTGAAGGAGGATCCGCTGGAGCTGCGAATGCGGCTCCTGCACAACGCACCCAGGGCTCAGCAGGTTCTTCGCGACGTCGCCCAGCGCGCAGGCTACGGGAAGCCGCGCACGACGACGGGCCTCGGCCTCGCGTATCTGAACTACAACGGCACCGAACTCGGCGTGGCGGCAGAAATCTCGGTGGTGGAGGATGGCTCGATCAAGGTGCATGACATCTGGGCAACGATCGACTGCGGCCTTCCCGTGCAACCCGAGAATGTGGTCGCGCAAAGCACGAGTTCCGTCGTATACGGGCTCGGTCTGGCGCTGTATGAGCGCATCACGATCAAGGACGGCGCAGTCGAGCAGTCCAACTTTTACGACTACCAGATTCCGCGGATGCGCGACATTCCCGAGATTCATTGCAACGTGATCGCGACGCCGAACGCGCCCACCGGCGTCGGGCAGATGACGACACCGCTGGTCGCGCCGGCTATCGCATCGGCGTTCTTCAACCTGACGAAGCGGCGGCTGCGTCACATCCCGTTCACGCGCGACCGCGTTCTTGAGGCTCTTCGTGCGCCAGCCCAGACAGCTTGATGTTCCGCCAACTCGGCTTGCGGTATCGACTCCAGTGAAACTCCACTCATGAATTCAATGAAGCTACTTCTCGCACTCGCAGCGATGATTCTTGCGATCCCGGTTCAGGCCCAGACTCCGGCGAAACCTTCACCATCGACCTACGCGTCGGTCGAGCCTCTGCTTTCCCGCAATGGCTGCACCACTTGCCACGCGCCGGCCAAGAAGGTCGTCGGACCGTCTTTCAAGGACGTCGCCCGAAAGTACAGCCAGATCGATGGCGCCGGCGGTGTCTTGCTGGCGAAGATTCGCGGCGGCAGCAGCGGCGCCTGGGGATCGGTCCCGATGCCGCCCAATTCGCAGGCGAACGAGCAGGACCTGCGGCTTATCGCCCAATGGATTGCGGGCGGCGCGCCCCTTCCGGAGTGACCGCGTCGGTAGAGTGACCCTACACGCTGGCGGTGTCACCGCCGGGTGACCCGACAGCCCGTGGACAGCGGGGTACGCCGGTGTCGCAGTCGAGGCGCGGATCCCATGCTTGCAGGTCGGCCGCTGCGCGGTATGTAGATTTCAGGAATCCCAGCACGGCCGCGTCAGGGTCTCCTGCTGTTCTTACCGCATCGTAGGGCAAGAGCCATTCACCGAGTTTCGCGGACCACACCGCAGCTTCGGGCTGGATTGGCGCGCGGTCGAAGCCTTTCGGCGTTGGGTAGGCATACGAATAGAACGCAGGGTGCGGAAACTGGTCGTTGCCTGGCCAAAAACCCGCACTGCTCACCTCATGCGAATAGGCCTCGCGCGTTATTGCATCTGGCAAGCCAGGGATGCCCCCCGGATGCAGCGGCGCCGGACGTCCGGAAAACCGGGTGACAGCGAGGTCGGGCCCGCCCCAAAAGAAATGCACCGGGCTCGCCTTGCCCAAAAATCCAGTTCGGAACAACCTGAACAGGCGGTCGCATTGGACCAACACGCGCCAGAACGCGTTCACGGCCGCCGGATCGTAGAAGGCGTGTACGTTGTCTTCGGGAAAGCGGATGGGGTTTGGTACCTCATTGGGCATTGTGTCGATGCTGACGTGAATTCCGACACTGCCGAGGAGTGCCATCAAGCGGTGATAAAAGCTCGCAACTGACATCGAGCCGAGCGAAAAACCGCTTTCAGCCACCTCACGCGTTCGCACGAAGATGGTATGACTTACGAGATCGAATTCGACCTCAAATGCGCGATCACCGGCATAGACGGCCGATGTCCCCAGTCCGCGAGCTGTGACGTAGAGCGGAACCTGCCAACCGTGGTTGAGCCACGGCGTTAATGCGAGCCGAACCTTGCCGACGATTTGTGTCCAGAGCTGGAAATTCAACATCGTCTCCCGCCACCCGGAGTAATCCAGTGATGGCCAAGAACTCTCACTATCAGGTTTGAGCTGCATTGTGCTTCCGGAGCGAAACTGCGCTTTTAGCTGCGTATGCTCCTACCTTATCGCAGCCTGCGCAATAAGGCCAGCCTGAATCTTGAAATGGGCCTCAGCGCTTCGAAGAAGAGGGCCGAACAAGGACATGGTTCTGGGGCCATATCAGCCTCTTTTTTTCAGCAAAGGGCGCCGTGACTGCTCATCTGCGCCTTGGACCGCTGCTGAAATCCGCGATGGTGAAAGTCACCATGGCAATCCCAGATAAACTCAGAATGGATTTGCACCGCTACGCTGAGCTGCACTCCGCGCGATGGGGCGAATCGACAGTCCGAAGGGCAGGACAAGGTATCGGTCCGAATAAGCGGGGACCATCGTGGTGAAGTGGTTGGCGATGCCATCTTCCAGGCTGTCATGCACGGGCAGGCGATTGGGCGCCGGCAGGCGGACACCGGCCAGCCGGGCTCCGTCGGTTGCATTGGTGGACCGCACAGCTGTGCCTCCCACTCAATCCTGAAACGACGGAAATTTATCGGGGCCTGCGCCGCGACCACTGCACGCGCGGTTCGTCGAGCGCGGCCAGGGGCAATCTGGCTTCGATGCCGGCAGCAAGCTGCTTGTCCAGTTGCACGATCTCCTCTGCTTCGTACAGGATTTCTTCGAGCCTTGCTCTGGGCAGCACCACCACGCCATCGTCATCGCCGACTACGGTGTCGTTGGGACTGATACTCAGGCCGCCGCACGAGATCTCGATGTTGGAGTCGCCAAGCATCAGGAAATCTCCATAACCTTGAACGGACACGCCTTTTGAAAAGACTGGATATCCGCGGCCGCGCAAGACGCTGACATCCCGCACGCAGCCGTCCATCACGATGCCTGCGAGACCCGAGAGCTGCGCGAAGCGCGACATGTTCGCACCGCTGATCCAGCGATCGATACCGACCTGGGCGACTAGCACACTGCCGGCGGGAGCGGCGGCCATGACGTCGTAGAAGGTGTACGAACTCGCCGGCCGCGATCCCTTTTCCACGAATTGAACCGTGTAGGCAGGACCGGCGAGACGCATCCCGGCTCTGATGGGCACGACACCAGCCAATCCAGTCGGGATGCCCAGGCGCCTGGCTGCGTCATAGAGCGTCGATGTGTCGTAGGTGTCCAGCTCGGCAAGTCTTGTCATTCGGCGTTCCTCAGGCAGCAATTGCCTGTTCGTCTTTTAGAAACCGTTCGCGGATCGCCCGGGCCGACCAGCGCGCCAGCGCTTATGGTGGCCGTGGGGTTCTTGCAAGCTGTGTGCCCCGGCTTTTAGCCGAGTCGATTCCCAATTCGCTCCAGGGCTGCGTAGGCGCAGCGCGTGTCGAAGTCGCTTCCGGGTGCTCCTCCGACGCCGATGGCACCGATCACCTCCTCACCAATCCGTATCACGACCCCCCCTTGGGCCAGGAGAAGGTTGGGAAGCTTGCCAATGGAATTCGACACCGTGCCGGTCTTGGATTGTTCGACAAGTGCGATCGTGTCCATCTCAAATGTGACCGCTGTATAGGCCTTGTGGAATGAGCTTGCGAGCGTGTGGATGGCTGCTCCATCGCCGCGCAACTGCGCCTGGCAAATGCCATTTGTATCCAGAACGACCGCACTGACCTTGAAACCCATTTCGGCGCCATGTGTCACGGCCATCGCCACCATTTCATTGGCCAATGCAGCTGAGAGCCTTCGGACTGTGAAACAGCCTCCGGGTGCCGCTGTGCTTTTTGCCGGCACGCCGACACTGTTTTCATCCGGCGTGCTCATGCGACCGCCATGGCTTGTCGGGCGATGAGCTTCCATTCACCGCCCTGCTTGTGCCAGACCAACAGCACATTCACCTTCCCGACGACCGATTTACCGGCTGCCAAGGATTCAATCGTCGCCAAGTGACGAACGATCGCGACCTCGCTGGACACAGTGATTTGCTCGTTCTCGAAGCTGAAGTTCTTGAAGAGAATGCGCTTGCTTAGGATGCCGCTGATGACCCGCTGCTTGCTCTCGATCCGCCCGTCCGAGTGGCCGAAGCTCAACTGGTCAGATAGAACTTTGTCAAAGGCCTCGCCGTCCACTTCGACGTAGGCTTTGTAGAAGCGGGCGATCGCGTCCGAGAGGGCTGCCTCGTCCGGCGTAGCGGCCTGCCCTCGCGCGGACGCCAGCGCAGCGATGGCTGCCAGGGCGGCGAAACCTGCTTGTCGGCGGTGAATTCCATTCGTCATCTTGGCTATCCTCTGTGTGATTGTGGGCGCGCGGTCGTCGGGCTGAATTGGTAGGCTGGTGGTCTCGTGATGCTCATGCCGTCTTGCGGGAATCGGCCAGATAGCTGTCATCCACGTGGGCGCTCCACGTGAACTGCGCGTCCTTACTTACGCGACCGGAGTCCTGCATCGTCTTGAACACGGTTTCAAGCGACGTTCTGGACACGGACAGGTCCCGCGACAGAATTTGCATCCTTAGTGCATCGTCCACAGCACGTCTGGCGAGTTCGATGGGTGCCTGCATCTCACGTGCGACTACAGCGGCCGCGGCATCGGCATCGGCGAACATGGCGTCGTTGCCGCGAGTCAATGCTCGCAAGAACGCCACCAGCTTGCCGCGGTTCTCCCGGGCCCAGCGCTTGTTGACGACGTAGGCGGAGAACAGATAGTAGGGAACCAGATTCGACAAGGGACCGAGGTTCGTCAGCCCATCGGCCTCGGACATGTAGTAGTGAGGAAACGGCTGCATTGCCGCATCTATCTTGCCTTCCCTAAGTAGCGGAACTCTGTTCGGCGCGCCACCGGTGACGGTCAGCTTCAGCTCGGACACCGGAAAACCTCCCGCCTTGGCGATTTCGCCCAGCAGAGACGTAGTGCCGTCGTGAGCCCCAGCAACGCCGAAGGTTGCGCCACGCAGGTCGGCAAACGTCTTGATCCTCGCGTTCGCCATGATGAAATGCGGCAGCCGTTCGGCATTGCCGGCGATGATCGTCGTTGCGGCCGCGTCGCCCTTCGCCGCGATGATGGCGTCCGGCGCGCTGAGGCCGACCTGCACCTCGCCGCTGGTGACTAGCTGGATTTCGTGGTCCAGGTTGTCGGCCACTTTGACGGAGACGTCGAGCCCTTCCTCACGGAAAAAGCCACGTTCCAAGCTAATCCACACCGGCAGATTGAAGATGGTGCGTGACGTCGTGCAGAAGACAAAAGGCTCCAACGGCCGCTGCGTTTGATTCTGGGTTAGCATAGTGTTGGTGGTACCGCCTGAAAGAGGGCTGTCGCCATCGAGGAGCCAGCGGTCTCGGTGGATTCCGAGAGCACTTGCCCGTGACAGCCGGCCTCCCGCTACTCGGAGAGGTCGAGCTTGTCCACGATGGGCTTCCACTTCCTCACTTCTGAGTTGAGCAGCTCGGCCAGCTGCTTTGCTCCGCCGATAGTGACTTCGGAGCCGCTTGCCTCAGCCCAGCTGCTCAATGCCTTTTCACCCTTGATGGCGTTTAGGACTTCGCCCCATGCCGTGATCACGTAGGGTGGCGTCTTGCCGGGAGCGAAGAGCGCGGTGGTCGGAGAGTGGGTCATCGCGGCAAACCCCGCCTCGGCAACTGTGGGGACCTGCGGAGCAATGGACACGCGCTTCGGGCTCAATGTCGCCAGGACGCGAATCTCGTTGCGCTCCAGTCCGGCACGCAGCGGAATGATCGTCGAGACGAACATGTCCAGTCGGCCGGCCTGGAGGTCAACCATCGCGAGACTCCCGCCCTTGTAGGGCACGTGAACGATGTCAACGCCCGCGGCATGCTTGAACATCTCGATGACAAGATGCGACTCGGTACCCTTGCCGGGTGAACCATGGGTTAGGGATTTGGGTTTGCTCTTCGCCAGGGCCGCAAGTTCCGCCAGGTCCTTAACCGGTAGGCCGGCACGAACGGCGAAAAATAGCGGGTGTTGCGAGATGGTTCCGATCGGTGAGAGATCGCGCTGCGGATCGACCTGCCTCTTGCTGATCAACGCCGTGATCACAAGCGAGCCGAGTGCCTCAGCCATCACGGTATGACCATCAGGCTGAGAGCGCGAAAGTTCCCCCGCAGCAATCGCGCCTGACGCGCCCGGGCGATTGTCGACAACGACAGGCTGCCCCCAGAGCGCGGAAACGCCATTGCCTACCTGTCTTGCCGCCCCGTCAAGGAAGCCGCCGGCGGGGTAAGGAACGAGGATCTTGATCGGCTTGGTTGGGAACGCACCCGCCAGCGGCGTCTGCGCAAACAGCGGTATCCCGATGCTGGATGCGGCGATGGCGAGGACTGTGGACCGCCTTTTCATAGTTGGCCTTTAGCAAGAGATCGGAGATCCGACAACGGTAGGAATGGATGTTTGAGCGCTCGGAACACGCAAATCCGACTAGGCGCGACCCACGCTTTCATCTCTAGTTTATATAACGTATACGTGCTATTGACAATGCTTTTTGATTCGGGAATCCACCTATACGGACAGCACGTCGCCCTCGCGAGAGGTAACGCAAGCTGGAAACATGGCGCAAGCCCGCTCACTTGGCAGCTGCGGCGGGCACTGAGCCTGTAACCGCGGCCGCCATGTCAAGCATTCCGGTGGCGACTGACTTAGCCGGGGCGGCGAGCGCGCCATGAATAAGCGGGGCACGTTGTAACAACCGTGCTGATCTAGGGTAAACCAGCAACCTTGCACAGCTACAAATTGCGAATCGCGCGTGCAATAATTGGACGTATACAGTTTAAAAGCCACACTGGAACGCTCTTGGTTTGAGGCGTCATGAATCTAGGACGGAGCAGAACATGCAGCAGTTGAATCTTCCCCGGTTGCCTTTGAGCGAGCGCGATAGGCGATGGGCGGCGGTGCGTGCCCAAATGGACGCGCGGAGGCTCGATTGCCTGGTGCTTTTCGGTTGGCCGTTGTGCTGGGATTTCAATACGGCAAATGCCCGCTATTTGTGTCCCATTGGCGGCAACAACGCGTTCAATATCTTCGTCTTTCCGCGCGAGGGCGAACCTACCTGCTATGTGTACTCATCTGTGATGTTGCCGTACTGGCATGCGTCGCAGGATTGGGTTACTGATATTCGCGCGCGCAAAGGATCGTGGGCCAAGTCGGTTGCAGAACGTCTTAAGGAGTTGAAGCTCGACTCAGGGCGTGTCGGATGTGATGGGCTCGCGGGCGCCCTGGATCCTGACGGCTGGATTCCCTACAGCACCTATAAAGAGCTGGGGGAACTTGTGTCAGGCGCCACCTTCCAGAACCTTGGTGACATGCTGGAGGTGATTCGCTGTATCAAGAGTGCAGACGAGCTCGCGTTTATGCGTCGGGCCGCGCGACTGGGAGACATGATGCTGCTTGAGTGCGCGGAATCTGCCCGACCCGGACAGCGCGAGTGCGAAGTGTATGCCCGCATGCAGCAGACCATGGTCGCCAACGGTGGCGAAGAGCCGACTCTGTTCTTGTGGGGGGCGGGGGCGTCGCCGCAGCCGCATCCCTTCCACGTGCCGACCATGCGCAAGCTCGAGCGTGGCGACCTCATCACTTGCGAGTTGCACCCAAAATATGCCGGGTACTCAACGCACGTGGAGCGGACCTTCTGCCTTGGCGACCCGCCCGGCGAATACTTGGACATCTATGCGGGCTGCCTTGAAGCGTATGAGACCGGGCTCAAGAACTTTGGACCGGGCAAGCCGATATCCGTCGCCATGGAGGCCGTCAAGCAAGCTATTGAAGCGCGCGGCCTTGGGATGTGCGAGACGGGTATCCACGGTCATGGCCTTGGATCCCTCGAATACCCCCGATATCGCCATCACGCGATCCAGGCAGACCAGGCGGCGCTTGCCACCCTGGGAGACCAATTCCGTCCCGGAATGGTTTTCGCATTCAACATCGATCTCTTCAACCCGAAGTTCCGCAACGGCGAGACCGGTTGCGTGTTTGCTGAAACTGTCGTCATCACCGATGAAGGCGCTCACCGGATGCATGAGTTCAATCTCAATTTCCAAAGCCTGCCGGTTTGAGGGTGCGCGAATGACACACGAATCCAACATGCAATCGCTGCCCCCGGTCCGACGTGTGGTCACGGGGCATGACATCCACAAAGTGGCGCGGACCATCATTGACGGCGACGCGACGAATGCGAAGTTCGTGCATGGCATTCGATCGACACTGATTTGGGTCACTGATTCCACCCCCTGTGACATCGCGATCGGGATGGAAGTCGAGGATTGGGGTGCACGCAAGCTGGGGACTGCGCCCCCAGCTAATGGCAGCCGCTTCTGTGTGATCGACTTTCCCCCAGGTGGTCCTTCGTTGATGCACCGCACGGAAACGTTGGACTATGTCGTTGTGATGAGCGGTGAAATCGACATGGACATGGACGCGTCCTCCGTGCGTTTGAGGGAAGGCGACGTGCTTGTTCAGCGCGGCACCAACCATGCCTGGGTGAACCGCGGGGCCGAGCTTGCGCGCGTCGCGTTTGTGTTGCTTGATGCCGTTCCGATCGGCATCGGAGCCGCGGTCTTGGGCCAGGCCACTGCGGGAAACGACCTGCCGCCTGAGCGTTAGCGGCTTTCTCGGAAGATTTGATGCCAATTTCGGATGCGAGGATGTATCTATGCGAGTCTTGATCACCGGCGGCATGGGGGTGATGGGAGCCGAGGCCAGTCGGAAATTCGTAGACGAGGGGAACCGCCCTGTGATCTATGCACGTCATCACGACGACACGCTGATCCACGACATCGTGGACAAAGTGGACATAGAGCTGGGTGACGTCCTTGATCTTCCCAAGCTGCTGGGGGTCATGAAGAAGCATCGGATTACCCATATCGTCCACACTGCGGCGTTCGTCGGTGCGCTGTCTCAGGCCAATCCCGCGCAGAGCGTGCAGGTCAATGTCGTGGGCACGACGAATGTGCTTGAAGCAGCACGCTTGTTTGACGTCGAGCGCGTTGTGTTCACGAGCGCGAAAGGGGTGTACGGCAAGTTTCTGGGGGAATACGGTCATCCTGTTTACACGCCAGTTCCGGAAAACCACGTCAAGAATCCTGTGCGAATTTACGATTCGGCGAAGTTGATGGGCGAGCAGCTGGTGCTCTACTACAACGACCATATGGGTGTCGATGGTGTGGTGCTCCGCTTCGGAACCACGTACGGCCCAGGCAAGACGAGTCGCCACGGGAAAATGGGCGCCACGAGCCAAATCGTTGAGGATCCGTTCAACGGGCTTCCATTCAATATGGAAGCCGGTGGCGACCAAAAGGACGATCTTCTTTACAACAAGGACTCGGCGCAAGGCATATACAAAGCCTGCATCGCGAAGAACCTCAGGGATCGCGT
This sequence comes from Ramlibacter sp., assembly GCA_028292245.1. Classification (GTDB taxonomy): domain Bacteria; phylum Pseudomonadota; class Gammaproteobacteria; order Burkholderiales; family Burkholderiaceae_C; genus Ramlibacter. The sequence continues at coordinate 46,384 of JAQGMS010000303.1, read as the reverse complement.
CTTCAATATTGGGACTGGGGTCGGCTCGACCATGCACGACTTTTCTAATGCCATCCGTCGCAGACTACCGGGGGCCGACATTCGTATCGGACCTGGATTGAACTACCTCGGTATGCCGCATCCCGTCTATGCCGTTTACGACATCTCCAAGGCCTGCGAGCAGCTTGACTTCAAGCCTGAGTTCGACGTGGACCGCGGTGTTGCCGATTACCTCGAGAGCCTCGCCGCCATGCGGGCCAGAAACGCATAGCTCCAGTCGAATGCCGTCATACAGCGGCGGAGTCTTCTAACAACCATCCTATAGGAGCACACATGAAATGGGTCGCCCGATCACAAGTTGCCGGTTTTGTCCTCATGGGCCTTTGCGCGATTCAGGCGTATGCCCAAGGAACCAACACCTATCCCGACCGTCCCGTTCGCATCCTGGTGCCGTACGCGCCAGGCGGGACGGTTGACACGGTCGCGCGGCAGGTGGCGAATGCCGTCAGCAAGGAACTCGGGCAGCCCATCATCATTGAAAATAAACCTGGAGCAGCCGGTGCCATTGCACGGGCGGAACTGACCCGCTCGGCTCCGGACGGGTACACCCTGATGGCCGACGCCGTGGGGAGTCTAGTTGCCTCGACCATCGCAAACAAGAAGGGCTTTGAGATTGGCCGGGACTTCGCGCCGATCGGGACCATGGCCCGGCAACCGTTCTTCCTGGCGGTGAAGAACGAACTGCCGGTCAAGACCTTGGGAGAGCTGGTGGCGCTGGCCAAGGCCAAGCCGGGAACATTGGCTTATGGTTCGCCGGGCAAGGGAAGTGAAGCCCATTTGGTAGTGGAGCTGCTGGAGCAGTCCGCCGGCCTGCGCATGACGCATGTCCCTTACAAGGGTGGCACATTGGCCGTGACCGACCTGTCGGCCGGGATTCTCGATTTTTTGACACTGACCCAGTCGACGTTGCGGCCCGCTCTCGAACGTAAGAGCGTGCGGATCATCGCCACACTCGGGCCGAACAGATCGGCCCTGATGCCTGATGTGCCAACGACCAAGGAACTGGGGTATCCGGCTTTTACCCATGTGCCGACCATTGCATTGTTCACAGTTGCAAAAACTCCCGCACCCATTGTCGCCCGGTGGAACGATGCGATGAACAAGGTCAAGGATGACAAGACCCTCGCTACGTGGGGTGCGGCAAGCGCTTCGGAGATTTCGATCAGCAACGCTCAGACGCTTGCCAAGCTGTACCAGGGCGAAGTCAGCAAATGGAAGCCGCTGATCGAGAAACTCGATCTCACCGAGTAGCGTGCAATTTTAGCGGCGGCTATCCGGTATTGCGAAGACCTGCAGCGATCCCGTTGATGGAGATGTGGATGCCGCACGGGCTCCTCGGTGGTGCAAGGAGTCGATGTAGGAAAGCGGTTGCGGATCGACCGGGCGAGCGCGGCATTGCCCGCCAATCGTCGTTCGCGTAAACGCCGCGGAATCCGGCCTCGCGGCGGTTTGCTGGTCGCGTGTTCAAACAGAGCTTGCATTCCGATGAGTCGCTGTTGCTCGTTGTCACGTTGCCTGCCCACCGTCGCTAGCGATAGCGTATTTCTTCTCTTCGTCGAAGTATTCCGGGAAGCCGACAACTGACTGCAACTCGGCGAAGGAGATTGGTGCTTCCGGCCTGACGCCAGAGGCTATGGCCGCGGCGGCATGCCGCATCGCGGCTACTGACGCTGACAGAAGGTCGACGGGAAGAAGGCCGACTTTGAAACCGGCGCTTGCTAGCTCGCGGGCCGTTGGGGGAGGGGCATCACCGGCATTCACCATGTTGAACACGCATGGCGTTTTCAGGCTCCGGCATAGCAATTCCATTTCGTCGCGCCCGCGCGGTCCTTCCATGAAAATGAGGTCTGCGCCCTCCGATTCGAAGGCCTTGCACCGTTGCCATGCTTCCTCGAATCCAAGCACGGAGCGGGCGTCCGTCCGCGCGATGATTAAGGGCCCGTCTTGCCCGCGGGCCTCCACGGCGGCACGGATCTTCATGCTCGCTTCTTCGCGCGACACAACCTGCTTGCCGCGGGTATGACCGCAGCGCTTTGGGCTGACCTGATCTTCGATAGTAATGGCCGCGACACCAGCGCGCGCGAGTTCCTGTACGGTTCGGCGGACATTGATCGCGTTCCCGAATCCCGTGTCGCCATCGACGACGAGTGGCTTGCGCCCACTGACGCCCGCGCAGTTCCGCACCGTGTCGAGCACCTCCGCGAATGAAATCAGCCCGGTGTCAGGCAGTCCCAGGCGCGCGGCGGATATTCCGAAGCCGCCAAGGAAGACCGCATCGAAGCCCGCTTCGAACGCAATTTTTGTGGATAGCGGGTCAAAGCATCCGGGGAGCTGCAGGATGCCGGGCTGCCGGATGAGTTCACGCAAGCGATCTGTGGGCGTCATGGATTGCAGCAAGTGAAACCTAGGCGCGAAGAGATTTCACGTCAAACGTCAGGGTGCCGATGCCCTCGCACGTCGCGACGAGGTGGTCGCCGTGTGCGACGGGTCCGACACCTTCGGGGGTGCCGGTGAGGATGATGTCACCCGGGTACAGCGTGTAGATCGAGGAGGCGATTTCGATCATTCGGCCCAGGCCGACCATCAGCAGTGACGTGTTCGACTTCTGGCGAGGACTTCCATTGATCTCAAGCGCCAGTTCGAGATTTTCCGGATTCTTGATTTCATCTGCCGTTACCAGGTAAGGCCCGAGGACGGTGAAGGAATCCGCGGACTTGCGGAAACTGCGGTCTTCGACGCCGCGAAAACTCATGTCGAGCCCGATCGAGTAGCCCATCACATAGCCAAGTGCGTCGGCGGCGGAAATGTTCCTGCCTTCCCGCCCGATCACTAGGGCCAGTTCGACCTCGTGGTCCACGCGCCGATCGATCGCCGGCAGGGTCACGCCTTCCGCCGCGCCCACCAGCGAGGTGTTGGCTTTGAGGAAAAGACCGAGCTTTTCCGTCGGGGGCACCTCGGACGATGTCATCATCTGGCGGTGCATGCCCGCGTCCACGGCGGGATCCTTCGTGTCCAGCTCGACGTGGAGCTTGTAGTTGCCAGGCGCAGCAATGATTTTGCTGGGATTCGCAACAGGGCTGTTGAGCCGCTGGCCCTTCAGGGGAAGCCGCGGTGCGACCGGGCACAGCCGTTCCGCCTCGCTGCGGACACGCTCCCAGTTCGCAATGAGGCGATCCCCATGGGGAATTGGCCATCGAACCGGTGGCAATGCCTGGAGCGCTGGGCTGACGTCCAAGATCTCATCGCCTTTGACAATCCCGAGCCGGTCTTCGTTGAAGCGGCAGATGCGCATGGGGTATCTCCTGATCGGGTTGTTCTAGGCTTCTTCGGAATAGATGCCGAGCTTCACCTGCATCGGACTGTCGTCGACGAGCAGTAGATACGCCGGCTTCGTGCCAGACCGGTTTCTGTGAACCACTTGCGCGAACGTAGGGCAGGACAGCGTATCGCCCGCTTCCCATTTCGCATGAAGTTCGTCGACGGTGCTTTCTCCCTCGCCGCCGATGATCGACACCATCGTGCTCGCGGATCTTGTCGGCGCTGCGTACTCCTCTCCGGGGCGCAACATGAGCACCGAAAACGCCATCGTTTCCAGAAGGCTCTGCCCTGTCTCGGCGTTCACGAACATCATGTGGACCGGCTCGTCCTTTCTCCGGTTTGCGGCGACCGCGTTCAGCGCCGACTCTGTTTTGGGCCAAGGGAAGTGCCAGATCGGGTAGCGGGGCGCCAATTGGGACGGACGTCGGTAGGGCGCCAATCCCGGAATGACATGGTCGGTCCGGTATTCGCGCTCCGCGCGCTGGTCGTTGTCGACCTCCTGCTCACCGGACAGAAACGATGTCTCCATCGGGACGCAGATAGGATGGTCCAGGATATCGAGCCAGACCATTGGCTCCGTCCCGCTGTAGAAGTGGTGGGAATGCCAATGGTGAGGAGGCGTCAGCACGAGGTCCCCAGGCAGCATGGGAATGTCCTTGTCGTTCACACGCGTGAATGCGCCGGCGCCCTCGATGATCAGCCGTGCAGCTGCCGGGACGTGGCGATGGGAAGGTGCATGCTCGCCTGGAAGAATCAGCTGGAGACCGCCGAAGATCGAAGGCGTGGTTGCCAGGCGGCTGGTCAGCCCAGGGTTGGCAAGCCCGAGCACACGCCGCTCGGCCTGCTCGATCGGGACGAGCTCACTGGCGGTGGTCAGGCACGCCCGCGCTTCGCGGTAGGACCAATGCACGGGACCGGCAAGCCGCACGGGTCGTCCGGCGGGAACGAGCTGGCCCAGCTTGAGCCAGGCTGGTGCCAGCGACAGTGACTTCAGCTTCGCGCCGTACTCAGCGGGAAGAATCGCTTGCCTAATTTCAGGCGACATGGGTGCCCTCCACAAATGTCTTGTCGCCATACAGCCAGTCAAACAACTCGTAGTCAGTGGGCGCCAGCTTGGAAAGGAACTCGTCCCGCAGGGTGGAATCCGTACCACTCGGATGCCACAGGCGGTCCATGAATCTGGTCGTCAGCTGCACACGGGTGGCGCGCAGGACCCGTGTGTTCTGGTACAGCGTGAAGGCGCGTTCGATGTTGTCGGGGGTCTGACCGAGCCTCCACGACAGGCAGACGGCATCCTCAAGCGCCTGGCAGGCGCCCTGCGCCATGAATTGCAGCATCGGATGTGCAGCGTCACCGAGCAACGCGATCCTGTGCTTGGTCCAGACAACGATTGGATCCCTGTCCCACAAGGTCCAGCGCGCGCCGCGATTGATCTTCCGAACGCCCGCTCGCACGGACGGGTGCGCGGTGGAAAAACGGGTGTCAAGCTCTGCCGATGCCGCCTGCCTGTCGTCCTCAGTGTCGAAACCGTGGTCGGTGCGCAAGACCGCTACCTGGTTGTACAGCTCTCCCCCCCGCAGCGGATACTGGACAAGATGCGAGTCGGAACCGGCCCAGATCAGCAGGTCATCCTTGCCAGTCTGCGGCACGATTTCGGCTGCCGGCAGGGTTCCGCGGAATGCAGCGTAAGGGGTCGGCCGCAGCGGGTCGTCGACGAAAATTTCCTTTCGGACGACCGATCGCAGTCCATCCGCAGCGATCAAAGCGTTGCACACATAGTGCGAGCCGTCTGCGCACTGCACTTCGGCCGAATTCTCCCTGTCGATGACGTGGGTGACCGCCTTGCTTGTTTGCACTGTCACCAGTCCGGAGTCCTCGCACGCCTTGGCCAGCGCGTCTAGCAGGTCATGCCGGTGGGCCAGGATATAGGGGTAGCCGTAGCGCGTGGAGAACTTCGCGCCCATATCAAGGACCTTGATGATTTTGCCGGTCTGCACGTCGAGCAAGACCTGATGCTGCGGAAAGACCGCGGTCTTGAAGAGATGGTCCAGGACGCCCAAGTGGTCGAGCGCGCGCAACCCGTTGGGCCCCAGCTGCAAACCTGCTCCGACCTCCCGAAGCTGTGGAGCCTGCTCGAGGACATGCGAGCGGATGCCTTGGCGAGCGAGGCCGAGCGCCGTGGCCATTCCGCCAATGCCACCGCCGAGAATGAGTGTTGATGCCTTAGTTTCAGTGACCAATTGGCCGTCTCCGTGGTGCTTGCGCCAAAATATAACGTATACGTATAGTCTCTCATATGACACTGGCAGTTTCAAGTGTCGCGAAAGACTCAGCTTGTCAGAGGAAATTGGTCAACCGATTGGTCCATTGGGCTGGATAAATCGACATCCGTAGAAGTCCCAGCCTCGATCTATCTTATAACGTGTACAGTGTAATTATTCCCCGAGGGCTGAATCGATCTATGACGGAGGCAACGATGGTGGACCTTGGCAAGCGCTTTCACTTACGCGGCGTGGCGGCGGCGTTGATGGGCTTCGCTGGCATCGCTGCACAGAAGAGCGGACTCGCGCAGGCGTTCCCGTCCAAACCGATTCGGGTCGTGGTGGGCAGCCCTCCGGGGGCCCTGGGCGACATTCTTTCGCGTCTGATCGGCGGGAAATTGGCTGAGCGCCTCGGTCAGTCCGCCGTGGTTGAAAACAAGCCTGGGGCCGGACTGGCGATCGCGGCCGACGCCGTGGCCAAGTCTGTTCCCGACGGCCACACCATCTTCCTGACGCCGGACTCGAGCATGGTTGCGAATCCCTATGTCTACAAGCGGTTGCCCTATGACCCGGCGAAGGAGTTTCGCGCGGTGGGTCTGATTGGCAGGGCAACCCACCTGTTGCTGGTAAACCCTTCCTCGGGCATCAAGGATATGCAGCAATTGATCGCGCAGGCCAAGGCGCGACCCGGGACATTGAACTACGGCTCCCCCGGCATCGGCCACACCAACCACCTGATCATGGAGTTGATCTGGAACCGACTCGGCGTGAAGTTGGCGCACATCCCATATAAGGGGACCTCGGACTGCGTGGTTGCGCTCATAGCGGGCGACATCCAGGTGACCATCACCGGCCTTGTCGAGGCCTTGCCGCTGCTCAAGGAGGGGAAGATTGCAGTGATTGCCGCGTCGGGGCCCTTGGCGAAGCAGAGCTTCCCCAGCGCCCCGTTGTTCCGCGACTTCCACAAGGACCTGGATGTGGCCGCCTGGTTCGGCATGTTCGTGCCGAAATCCACGAGCAACGACACGGTCTCCAAACTGAATGCAGCGCTGAACTACTCTCTTGAGCGGGACGACGTGAAGCGCCAGCTTCTGGAATTCGGCGTGATGGGCATGCCAGGCACGCCCGAGGCCCTTGACCAACTGGCACACCAGGACCGCCAGCGATGGAGCCCGTTGATCCAACAACTGGCCATTCAGCTCGATTGACGCGGCCCATCCAAGGGCATTCTGCAGGACCACCGATGGAGAGGTTGCAGCGGAGGGTCGCGGTCATCACTGGCGCAGCCGGTGGGGTAGGGGCGGCAGCGGCAAGGGCATTCGCCTCGGCGGGGTACGCCGTTGTGCTCGCGGACATGTCGTCGATGGCCGAACTCAGTGCGGAAATCCGTGATACGGGCGCAACTGCGGTCTGCATCCAGGGTGACTTGATAGATCACAGCTACATCGTGCGGCTTGTAGCCGATGCCACGGCGCTGACCGGCCGGATCGACGTTCTGCTGCACAACGCTGCCCGGTTGAGCTCCGGCACAGCCGAAACCATCGATGAAGCCGAATTCGATTCGGTCATGTCCGTCAACTTGAAGTCCGCCGTATTGCTGGCCAAGCATGCCGTGCCGGTAATGCGCGACGCCGGCGGCGGGGTCATCCTGTTGACGACAGCACTGGCAGGCGAGCGCGGCACGCCGAACATGCTGGCCTATGCAGTGTCGAAGGCAGCGTTGATTCACTTGGCCAAATGCATGGCGCTGGACCATGGACGCGATGGAATACGAGTGATTGCCGTCAGTCCCGGCCCGATTGAGGCGCCCATGATGGGTGGCGCGGCCAAGTCTTTCGGCATGGACCCATCCCAGTTCGCTGCTACGGCGCCGCTGGGGCGCGTGGTTCAGCCTCAGGAGCTGGGTGAGACGTTTGTGTTTCTTGCTTCCAGCGCGGCCAGCTCGATCACCGGCATATCGATCCGCATCGACAACGGCCTGAGCGCGGGTCGTTTCAATCCGTAGTGAGCGGCTCTGACAATGAAGAAAGCCTGATATGGATCCAATCAAGAAAAGCATTCGCGACCTGGTGATTGCCAATCGCATCCTCGCCAATGAGGGCATCGTCGATGGCTACGGCCATGTGAGTGTCCGGCACCCGCTGCGCGCAGACCGCTACCTTCTTTCGCGCAGCCGCAGCCCTGAGCTGGTCGTGGCAGATGACATCATGGAGTTCACTCTGGACGGGCGCCCCGCGAATACGAAGGACGACCGTCCTCCGTACCTGGAGCGCTTCATCCATGGGGCGATCTACGATGCGCGGCCCGAAATCAACTCGGTCGTCCACAGCCATTCCGAGAGCGTGTTGCCATACAGCGTTACCAAGCGGCCCCTGGTGCCAGTCTTTCACGCAGCAGGACCGATTGGTACCAGAATTCCGGTATGGGACATCCGCGCAAAGTTCGGCGACACGAACCTGCTGGTTTCGTGCGTCGACCACGGACGTGACCTGGCTGGCTGCCTGCAGGACGGCAACGTCGTTCTCATGCGGGGGCACGGGTTTTCGGCAGGCGCGAAATCGCTGATACAGGCGCTTTGGATTTCGATCTACCTGCCGGCGAACGCCCGCGTCCTCACGACTGCCATCGCGCTGGGGGGTGAGATCACTGCGCTATCGGATGCCGAGGCAGCGCATCAGGCAGCCCTTGACCCTGAGTCACCGGCGATCCAGCGCACGTGGGAATACTGGACGCGGCGTGCGGGTTGCGCCGAGATGCTAGACGAAAAGTAGGATGGTGTGCCCGAGATCAGGTCCGCCCCGAACATTGGACGTATACGCCACGCGCCTCTACACTTTGTCCATTTTCTCCATCAATACGTGAATCCATCGCATTCGTGACAGAGTTGAGCGGCACATGGCTCCTACGGTTTTTGTTTACAGGGACGCGGACGCTGACGTCCTGCTGAATTTGGTCAGTACGCAGCTGGCCTCCAACGGCGTCAGGGTCCTGCGCGGCAAGCTGCCTTCGGGTGAACGCAATCGCGCGGACTACGACGAGGAAGCTTCACAAGGATTCTTCGCCGACTGCGACGTCATGATGTTCGGTACGCGTTCGTATTGTTCACGGAAGGTCATTGAAAGCGCGCCGCGCCTTGTCGGATTGGTGAATCCCACAATTGGAGTGGACACCGTCGATGTCCAGGCCGCCAGCGAACTCGGAATCATCGTCGGCCACGGTCCGGTGCCCGAAAACTATATAGGCATGGCCGAGGCCAATGTGATGCTGATCCTGAATCTGTTCTACCAGCTTCGTGCCGCGGAAGAAGTGCTTCAGGGGAAACGCGGGCGTCCGCCATTGAACAGGACAGCGGCTCAACTGCTGCGCGGACGCGTCGTTGGCATGATCGGTTTCGGCCGAGTCGCCCGGGCGACGGCCGAAAGGCTGAATGCTTTCGGCGTTCGCATTGCCGTGTCGCCGCGCACGAGACCTGCCGCCGCGCCGCCCTATGTGGAGTTGGTAGACGCTGCCACTGTATTCAGGGTGAGCGATGTCGTGTGCTTGTTTGCCACCGCAGACGCGGGCAATCGCGAGATGGTCAACACAGAAACCCTCGCAATGATGAAGCCGACGGCCTACCTGGTGAATACTGCGCGAGGCAGCTTGGTCGATGAACACGCGCTGTATCTGGCATTGCGTGACCGACGCATTGCCGGGGCCGCGCTCGACACATTTGAGACCGAGCCTCTGCCCGAAGATAGCCCGCTGAGGATGCTCGACAACGTCATCTTGACGCCCCACATGGTCGGACACACGCGGGACGTTGCCGCGGCCACAGTCGCGACGGCGGTCGAGAACATCTTGCGTGTGCTGCGCGGCGAGATGCCGATCCACTGCAAAAACCCAGAAATTGCATCCCAATGGCTTGCAAGACGGGAGAGGGTTGCAGCCATGCCTCGCTCCCTGCGACGACAATCCGAGGCGCTATCGAAGCCTATTTCCCGATCCTGACGCCGGCCCAAATATTCAACTGTGGCATTCCTGCTTGCCCGACCCTACGCGCGCTAGCGAATCAGTCCGTGGGGAGGTTCGTTGCGTTGGCCTGAATGATGACTTCAAGGCAGTGCTTGAATATCTTCCGATATTCGAGGGGGAGGGCATTCATGATGCTTTGATGGGATGCCTGGGCAGCGATCGTGGCTCGGCGAACAACGTCACGGCCGGCTGACGAAATCGACAACGTCATCGCCCGTCGATCCGTCTTGGATTGATGGCGCACAACGAGGCCGCGGGTGACCAGGCGGGGAATCATCTCGTTAGTTGTACTGCGGTCTATTTTGGTTATTGACGCCACCTCTGTCTGCGTGAGTTGCGCATGACGGCAGAGAATCAGAAGGACCGCATACTGACGAGGCGTCACATCCGTATCGCTCATTTGCCTGCTGAAGTAGGCGTCGGCAGTGTTGGACGCAACGCGCAATAGAAAACCGACCAAATTCTCGAGTTCTGGCAACTCCGCGGGCGGAATATCTTTCGACTGAGGTTCTCGTTTTGCTGCAGCGCTCATCAAATGTCTCCAGGACCGGCTTTGGGCGATTGTACGAATCTGGAACACGCAAGGGCGCCTCGACCACCTGACGTTCGTCCTCGAACGCGTTGTGGGCTCCTGGCGTAGGACTATGAGGTAGCCACGCGCACCTGTCGGTGCCCCCTACTTCACCAGCACTGCCCAGCCAAGACTGCCGGCTCGATGGAGCGTGTGGCTGCGTCGTTTCAGCCGGCCGGCCATTTGCTGGCGGCAGCCCAACGCCCCGTTGGGAGGAGCATTGGAACGCATACACCATATTCCAGCGCGCTGCCGATTGGGGAAAGTCCTTATGTGGAGACTAGTTGAAAAATAGACCGTATACGGTAGTATATGAACGTATACGGTATTAAATGCCGAGTCTTGTGAATTGCGATTCGAGTCCAACTACTACGCACGAGGAGAGAGACATGAGATTCAACAACACTGGGGCCGCAGTGGTGGCGTTGACGTTGTGCGGTGGAGTTGGCGCGCAGCAATCAGCGCCACAAGCTTCTGTCACGCTGTATGGCTTGGCCGATTTGGCAGTTGAGCATCTGACCAATACCGCACCTGGTAGCGGCGGCCTGACGCGTATGCCCAGCATCGCCGGTAGCATTCCCTCCCGGCTGGGATTTCGGGGTGTCGAGGACCTGGGGAATGGCCTCAGCGCGAACTTCGTGCTCGAAATGGGTCTCGCCATGGACTCGGGCTCCTTCAACCAGGGCGGTCGCCCGTTTGGCCGCCAGATTTTCGTCGGGTTGGCCGGTCCGTGGGGCGCGATGGCTGCGGGTCGGCAGAACACGATGTTCAGCTACGCGCAGGCCGAATCGGATGTCATGGGCCCCAACCTCCACACCATTTCGACCTTCGATCCCTATTTATCCAGCGCCCGCGCCGACAACGCAATCACCTACCGGGGAACTTTCGGTGGGCTCACCGTGGGGGCTTCCTACAGCTTAGGGCGTGACGCACAGACGTGCCCCGGTGAGTTGCCAAACGATTCGAAATCATGCCGAGAGTGGTCTGGCCTGATCAAGTACGACGCGTCTTGGGGTGGTGTTGCCGTGGCCGTTGACGAGTTCAGAGGCGCGCCTACGCCGGTCGCCGGTCTAACGCAGAACATGACGGACAAACGAATTTCCTGGGGTGCGTACAGCCGCCTCAATGCCGCCACGAAGATCGGCGCTGGCTTGATCCAGCGAACGAATGAGGGATCGCCAGTTACGCCGAAGAGCAACCTCATGTATGTCGGGCTGACCTACCAGATTACGCCGCTTCTCACGGGCGACCTCCAGGCCTCGCGCTTCGATCTGAAAAACAGTGCGAATGACGGAAAGCTGCTAATCGTCCGCGGAACCTATGCGCTCAGCAAGCGCACTGCGGTCTACGCCTCTGGTTCCCGGGTGCGCAACAGCGGTGGGGCCACCTTCTCGGCAAGCGCGGGACAGGCAGGCGGCAACCCGGGTCCCGGGCAGGGTCAGACCGCAATGGCCGTGGGGATACGGCACGTCTTCTAGCCTTTATCCGATGAAGGGCACGTTGCCCTCGAGGAGGAGTCTTTGCTTGCTTCCTTTTCCTCTTCCGAAATCTAGCAAAAGGAATACCATGCCAGCTTCGACCACTAAACTCGACCCTTCCAACGCCAATAGCACTGACGCTTGGCGCGCGCAGATCGCACGTCTGGCGGCCGTGCGCACGCCAAGCTTCTTTCATCTGCGCGCACAACTGCCCAAGCAGGGCCGTACCAACGATGTGCTCGCAGCAACTCCGAACATGAGCGTGGTTCTGAAAACGTACGCCACCGGTGGCGAGAATGGGCTGCACGCCCACTCCAATGAAGACCATGTATTTGTCATCCTGCAAGGCGAAGCCAACTTCTATGGGCCGCAGGGAGAAGCCAAGCATGTCGTGAAGAACGACTGCGTGGTCCTGCCTCGTGGTTCCTACTACCGGTTCGAGGCGGTTGAAGGTGCCGAGACGCTGGTACTCCTTCGCATTGGCGCTGTCGTCAATCCGAAGGAAGATGTCATGACGCGCGTCGACCTCGACGGGCTGCCGTTCGACGGGCAGGCCGAGAAAAACCACGAGGTTCCCCTAGTACTGTACGAGGACAGGTTCTTCGAGTGAACGCAGACCTCGTGCAGCTCACGCACTTTTCGCACTTTGTGCTTCACTGAATTGAACTGGAATCGGCGCGCGCGCGAGCTGGGCAGCCTCGACGGGATCCACGCCATACATCCGTAGCAGCATCTCGACCACGTCGGAATCGGCTTCATGCGGAATCGTCCCTTCCAGCATTCCACGAACAACGCCGAACAGGGCCGAAATGGTGATCGTCAGCACAGTCTCTGCGGACCGAAAGTTGAACCGCCGAAGCGCTAAACCTTCGACCAGGGTGAGCATCGCCCGGTCGTGAAATGTGCGATGAATTTGCTCCAGTGTTGAACCGGCCCGAATCAGGAACCAGCCCCAAATGGGGTCCGAACGGGCCTCGCGCAGCATCGTGCGCTGAACAATGCTCACCCTCATCGCCGGATCAGCAACTGAGTGTCTCACCGAATCCAGGAGCCCGCCCAACCGCTCGATCCGCTCGGAAAAAACCGTCAGAGCTATTTCCTCTTTGGACTTGAAGTGGTTGTAGAAGGAGCCGAAAGCGACATCAGCTTCCTCGGCAATCTGCGCAATCGTCGCGCCCTCCACCCCGGTCCTGCTCATCACTCCCTGTGCTGCCTCAAGCAGTTTGCGGCGAGTCCTTTCCCGGCCCCTGAGGGCTCGGTTCGCGGGAGGTGCGCCAGCATCGTCGGCCGTATTCCCATTGACTACCGCCTTGCGGCCTTTACCGGGGCCGGTAATACGTTGAGTGGCTTGACTGCTCATGGGCACCTGCTGACTTCCTGGAAGGTGGGGCTGTGGCGGGGGCTGTATTCGGAATGGTACTTATGCTAAAAAATGATTTTACAATCAAATCTGATTATGTCATCATTTTTTCATGGTACAGCATACTCACAGCTTTGGCGATGAAGACATCTTTGACGTTGTCCAGATCGGATACGGACCCGTCGGGCAGGTGAACGCCGCCCTGCTGGGGCGCGAGGGCCTACGGGTAGCGGTCTTCGAGCGCTACCCCGGTCTCTATGGGCTGCCGCGAGCAGGTCACATTGACCACGAGGTCATGCGAATCTTTCAGTCTCTCGGATGCGCGGAGCAGATCGAGGCGGACGCTCTGCGCTCAAATGAGTACGAGTGGCGCAATCGTGAAGGCAAGACGCTAATTCGCTTCCACTGGAACGCAGAGGGTGTTTCGGGTTGGCCGTCCGATTACTTGATCTATCAGCCCTATGTGGAAGTCGCGCTCGACTCCGCCGTGCGGCGTTGTCCATCAGTGCAAGTTCATCACTCATGGGAAGCGGTCGACATCGAGCAACTGGATGACCATGTGCGGGTGATGCTGCGCAATACGGGCGACGAAGGTTCAGGTGGCGGACAGCTCAGGACTGTCAGGGCTCGGTATGTAGTCGCCTCTGATGGCGGAAGCAGCTTTGTCCGCCGCAAGCTGGAAATGCCTATGACGGATCTCGGATTTAGCCAAGACTGGCTGGTGCTGGACTTCCGAGAAAAGCAAAAACTTCAGTTCCCCTTTGAAAACGGGCAAATCTGCGATCCAGCGCGGCCTATGTGCATGTTCCAGTTAGGACAGCGGCACCGCCGCTTCGCATTCATGGTCCTGCCCGGAGAGGCTCACCGTGTACGGGACCCGGCGTTCTGCTGGAAGCTCGTCGAGCCCTGGATCGGACAGAACGATGCTGAACTGATCAGGCAGGCACCCTATGTCTTCGAGTCCAAACTTCTGGAAACCTGGAGGCGCGGAGGCGTCTTCTTCATCGGAGATGCTGCACACATCATGCCGCCATTCATGGGGCAGGGCATGTGCTCAGGAATAAGAGATGCCGCGAATCTGGCGTGGAAGTTCGGGATGGTACTGCGAGGGGAGGCATCCGAGGCGCTGCTCGACGTCTACGAACGCGAGAGAAAGCCGCACGTGCGAAGCGTCATAGATCTTTCGGTCGCGGTCGGTCGAGTCAGTTGTATGGTCGACGTTGATCAAGCAAGGCAGCGAGACGAGGCATTTTTGGCAGGCAAGGCACCTCCGCCGCCTCCCTTCCCACATCTTACGCACGGAATGCTTGATCGGCCTCAAGATGAGGATGCGCGCAAGATTGTCGGACACCTAGGGCCTCAGGCGCGCATCAGCCTTGAGGGGAAAATCGCGCTCGCGGACGATTTGGTCGGCGCCGGGTGGCACTTGATTTCGCGCTTGCCGGTCGCGAAGCTCCTCAATCGGGAAGCGTTTGGCTTCGTAAGCGGCCTGCCGCTCTCCATCCTCGAAGTTGGCGATTCTCCGGGTGATGGGCATCCGGTCGATGTCACCGGGGCCTATTCCAGGTTCTTCGAAGCCCACAGTGTCGACGCCATCTTGGTCCGACCAGATTTCTACATATTCAGCGCCGCCGCTGGCGTGCAGGGAGTCTCGGACATGCTGCTGAGACTCAGGGAGCAATTGGACGCATACCGGTTGAAGAGCGCAGCTTAAATCAACAGGAGACACACATGTCAAACCGCGAACTAAGCTTGGCCCTCGTCAAGAAGATATTCTTGCTCCTCGCATGCTCAGCCTCTCTGTGCGTCCAGGCGCAGAACTACCCGGACAAGCCGGTGCGCCTTATCGTGCCCTTTGGCGCTGGAACACCGCCCGACTACCTGGCGCGGCTGACGGCCGAGAAGTTGTCGCGTTCAATGGGGCAGCAATTCGTCGTCGATAACCGTCCCGGGGCCAATTCGCTCGTTGGGCTGGGTGCAGCATCCAAGGCGGATGCGGATGGCTACACCATCGTCTATTCTGATCTTGCGGGTCTCGCGATCAACCCGAGTCTTTATCCCAAGCTACCGTACGATCCCAAGAAGGACTTCGCGCCAGTGGCAATGGCGTTCAGCACCCCGTTGTACGTGATCGTGGGCGGAAAATCACCATACAAGTCGCTTCGAGAATTCATCAACGCGGCGAAGTCGGGCAGTTCGCGACTTTCCTATGGCTCGATTGGGAACGGCAGCGTGATCCACCTGGCTACCGAAGAATTCAAGAGCCTCTCGGGAATCGAGATGGTGCATGTGCCGTTCAAAGGCGCTGATTTTGTCCCCGCGCTCATTCGCGGCGATGTCGATGTCATGTTTCTGGGAATAGGGGCTGTTGCCGGCTTAGTGGCGAGCGGACAGCTGCGGCCGCTCGCGATCGCGAGCAAGGACCGCAGCGCATATTTTTCCAATGTTCCAACCGTCTCTGAAGCAGGCGGGCCGGCAGGATTCAACAGTCATGTGTGGTCTGCGTTCATTGTGCCGGCGCGCACGCCGCGATCAGTTGTAGAACGCCTGAACAGCGAAATCAACAAGGCACTCGCGCTCCCGGACATGAAGGCCGACCTGGCGCGCCTGGACTTCGTTCCGATCGGTGGCGCGCCGGAGCTTGTCACTAAGGCGATGACCGACGACGCCGCCCGCTATGCGGAGCTGATCCGAACCACGGGAGCAAAAATTGACTGACCCATCGCAAATGAACGAACACGCCCCGTTATCACCCGGCAGCGGCTTTGCTGAAGTGAACGGCGCGCGGTTGTATTACGAAACATCGGGGGCCGGACATCCGCTGGTCATGATCCATGGCAACACGTTCGATCTCAGGATGTGGGACGATCAGTTTGCCGAACTGTCGAAGAAGTATTTCGTCATTCGATACGACGCGCGGGGTTTTGGCCGATCAACGGTACCGAACGGGAGCGCGTATGACCACGCTGTCGATCTACGTGACCTTCTGAGTCAACTCGGGATCGAACATGCGGCGCTGCTTGGCCTGTCCATGGGTGGCAGGATTGCCATCAATTTCACCCTTGCGTACCCGGAAGGCGTCGATGCGCTGATCGTGGCGAACTCAGGGCTGGACGGATTCCAGTTCGAGCGTCCTTTGCTCGCAGAGGTGATCGCGGAGGCGCGCCGTGCCGGGCTCGATGCGGCGAAGGCTCTGTGGCGCGCGCACCCTTTGCTGGCGTTGGCTTTGGAACAGACAAACTCGGCAGCTCGCTTGTCCGAGATCATTCACGACTACTCTGGTTGGCACTGGTTCAATGAAGATCCCCAAATTGTTTCATCGCCGCCCGCTATCGAGCGCCTGGCCGCCATCAAGACCCCAACGCTGGTAGTGATTGGTGACTGTGACATTCCCGACATGCTGCGTATTGCCAAAACACTGGCTGACAATATTCCTGGCGCTACAAGATCAATGGTGCCCGACGTTGGACATCTCTCCAACATGGAGGCGCCTGTCATCTTCAACCACCTCGTGTCGAGTTTTTTGCATCGCGCTCTAGGCGTTGATATCGCGCGTGCCGATGCATGAATAGCCATGGGCGATTTTACAAACCCACGCTCCGCCACAAGAATCATTCACATGCAGGCGGCAATGGGCAGCCCGGCACAGCAATCATAGGAGGCAACGCTTGAACCTTGTCACAACCACCCACCGCACCCAAGAAACGATACAGCGGCCGTCGCTCGAGGGCCTCGTGGAACGGGCTCGGTCGCTGCAACCGGTACTGCGCGAAGCGGCAAAAAGTACCGAGGCGAACCGCCGTGTGTCACCGGCCACTATGGGACTGCTGTCGCAAGCCGAGCTCCTGGGCCTGACAAAGCCAAAGCAGTTCGGTGGCTTTGAATACGGGCCGAGCGCCTTGCTGCCAATTGGCTTCGAGCTCGGCCGCGCGTGTGGCAGCACTGCATGGTGCGCCATGCTGGCGAACTGCAACTCTTGGTTCCTCGCGTACTGGCCTCAGGAAGCTCAGGATGAGATCTGGAAGTCCAAACCGGCCAACCTCATTGCCGGCACGGTCGTTCCCACTGGACTGTGCGAACCTGCGGAGGGTGGTTTTCAGATCAGCGGCCGTTGGCCCTTTGCCAGCAACTGCGAAAACTCCCAGTGGCTCTTCGTCTCCGCCATGCTGCCCGAGAGAGACGGGGTTCCAGCAGGCGTCGGCTGGTTCCTGATTCCGTCCTCCTCCGTTGAGATAGACCAGAGCAGTTGGCACGTCGCGGGGATGCAAGGTACCGGGAGTAAGACCCTCCATGCGAGCATGCCCGTGTTCGTTCCGAACCATCGGGTTATCCGATTCTCGGATGTTCAGCAAGGCACAACGCCTGGCGTGTCGATTCCGGACAACGCGATGGCAAAATTCGCCTTCTCGACCTTCGGTGCCGTTGCCCTGATTGGCCCTGTGCTGGGCATGGCTCAAGGCGCACTCGACTGGTTCACTGAGTCGCTGCGATCCAAGGCGCGCGCAAACATGCGTCCCGGTCCGGCGATGCTGGCGTCGGCCAACCCGTTCACCCAAGAGCGCGCCGGACGCGCCGCGGCAGGAATCGACGCGGCTATGGGACTGCTCCGGGTGGCGCTCGCCCCCGCCGAGGAGGCAGTCTACGCGGGCCAGATCCCCGACATCGATCAGCGCCTGCGCGTTCGTCGTGCCATCGGATTCGCTGCGCGCCAATCAGTGGAAGCCGTGAACGTCCTGTTCGAGGGCGCGGGAGCCAGCTCCGGCGACTTGGACTCGCCCATCCAGCGTCACTGGCGCGACGTGAACTTCGCCGCACGCCACGTCAGCCTTGACGTCCAAGGTATCAATGCGATGGTGGGGCAGCACCTGTTGGGTTTGCAGCCGATGGGTAGCTTCTAGCCGCGCCGCCGCGGTATTTTTGTCACGCGTTAGAAACGAAGCATGATTTTCGAACGTTTTGATGATGAAGGGCCGCTGATCGTCGGCATTGGCGGCAGTGCGGCGCCCGGTTCTTCAACCGAGAAGGCACTCGCGCTCGCCTTGGCAGAGGCGCGAGCGGCCGGCGCGCGCACGCGACTGCTGGGTGCGAAGTGCATTTCGCGACTGCCCTATTACCTCATGCCTGAGGCCGCTTCGTCACCAGAAGCAGCCGATTTGGTGTCGATGATTCGCGCAGCCGACGGGTTGATCATCGCCAGTCCTGGCTACCATGGCTGCCTTTCCGGCGTCGTCAAGAACGCAATTGACTACATCGAGGACACTGCACGTGATGAGCGTCCGTACCTCACCGATCTCCCCGTCGGCCTGATCGCGATCGCCGGCGGCGGCCAGGCCGCCATGAGCACCCTAATGGCTCTTCGGACGATCGTTCACTCTCTGCGAGGCTGGCCCACGCCTTTCGGCGCGTCAATCACGCCCGTGGGGCCTCTCTTCAAGGAGGACCGCTGCGTTGACGAAAAGGCGGAAGGACAGATCAGGCTGGTTGGGCTGCAAGTGGTGCGCTGCGCGCAGCACGCCGCGCTGGTCCTGGCGCCCGCTTGAGCTGATCATCGATCGGGCGCCAATCACGATTCGAACTCAGCCCACGATCAGCCAAGAGTGGGTCATCCCGTTCGCGCGCAGATCTCCATCAGTGTCGTTCTTATCCACTGGTGCACAGGGTCCTTGTCATGACGACTGTGCCAAATGGATTGCAACGATGTTGGTGCGAAACTGTCGGGCAAGGTCAACACCCTAGGTTCCAGGCTGCGGGCAGCAATGGGACCATCCGGGTGGGAAAAACTGCCACCATCTCGGTGCCGCTGAGGATCGGGCCGACGGCAAAGAAGCCAGGCACACGCACGCGAGGCGGATGTGTCTCAGACAAATTCTGAATCCCGTTGTCTTCCACAGTCCGTGCGATTCCCGGAAACTGGGTGGTCACGTGTGGAAAAGCAAGGAACTGCTCCATCGTCACTTCCCCGTTCAGCGGGTGAGCCGCGTCTACGAGGCCCACAAATCGAACAATCTCCAGTGTCTGTGTTCTCAGGAAATTTGCCGCGCTTCCGTCGATGTCAGCAATCGAAACACCGGTCAGGCAAATGTCGACTTGTCCAGCGTACACACTCCCCGCCGGGTTGTTGATAGCGACCACCTCGAAAGTGAGTTCTGGCCCCATGGCAAATGCACGACGAATCAAGTTCGGGAGAATCATCAGAGTGCTGAACTCCGAGGCCACAATGGTGAAGTGTCGCTCGACCTTGCCCATGTCGAGACTCGCCGGCGGAGCGACCATCGTCTCGATGGAGAGAATGGTCTGGTGCACTTGATCGGCGAGCTCCTGCGCACGAGGCGTTAGTTCGAATAGTTTCCCCACTCGGACGAGCAACGGATCCTGCAGTTGCTCTCGCAAGCGTTGAAGCATGCCGCTCATCGTAGGCTGGCTCACGCCCAGCCTCTCGGCGGCGACAGTGACATTGCGCTCACGCAATAGCGCGTCCAACGGCGCCAACAGATTGAGATCGAACCTGGACATGGCACGTTGAAACGGTTGCGCGCAATTGCAGCGCGCGCGTGTTCACTTGTTAAGCAGCGGACTGGCGTGCAGCTCGAGCGCACGCACCACACCCGTATGACTGAGCAAGCGCTCGGCGAGGGCCGTGAAGTGAGGAAGCTGCCGGACGGCAAGTCCATCGCTGGCCGCCCAGTGGTAAAAGAGCAGAGCGTAAGCCTGAACGCCCGGCGATGTCATCGGCCCAGTGCTGCTTTGGGCAGCGATCCATTCATCGACGCGTTGCAGCTCTGCCCAATAGACCGGGGCGGCCGCGGCCCTGATCGTCTGCTGTGCAGCAGGGTCGGGGCTGAATAGGGCCGGGCGAACATATTGTCGACGGATGATGTGCAGCGTTGAGCCGAACCAACCCATGACAGCCAGGGCTGCCGACATCTCGTCGGGCGCCACCGGCATCAGTCGCGCCTGAGGGAAGCGCCCGGCGAGCCAGTAGATGATGGCGATCGTATCGGTGATCACCAAGTTCCCGATTGCAAGGGCCGGCACCTTGCCAACCGGGTTGATGGCGCGAAGCTCCGCACGATCTCCCGCAAGATCAACGGCGACGGGGGAATAGGACGCCTGTGCAAGTTCCAGCGCCGCCATACCGGCCAGCGAGCAAGTTGCCGGGGAGAAGTAGTAACGGATCGTCATGGTCTGATGGGGGACACCGCTGGCTAGAACCGATGGCCGGGGCTTCGGCAGGGAATCGCGGCCTTGCTGAACACCCAGTCGCGGCTTTGATAAGGACGCGAGGACAACTGTTTCATGTGCCCCTCGCGCTTGACAACCCGTTCCGCCACCATGACGGTGTCGACATTTCGCGCATCCATGTTCAAGACGACCGCGGTCTTCAAGTCGTTGAGCGGCAAGACGTTCAGCCTGTCTGCGCGAAGCAGGACGATGTCGGCCACCTTGCCGGGAACCAGGCTGCCGACCTTGCGATCAAGTCGCGCCGCCCTGGCGCCAGCGATGGTCGCGTACTGCAGCACGTCATTGCAATCGATCATCCCGCAAGCCTTGGCGCCCGCATGAAGCAGCTTGAATGCGTCAGAGCGCTGTAGAGCGTACAAGACACGCATCTGGGTCCACATGTCTCCCGGAACCGAAGTTTCGACGTCTATACCCAGGCTCGGCATGACGCCGGCATCGAGAGCTTGTTGAATCGGCGGCACGCCCTGACCCATCTGCATCTCGCTCGATGGGGTGATGCAAACCGAGGTCCCCGTGTCCTCGATCATGCTCCACTCGGTTGCACTGAGCGTGTTGCAATGAACAAGGTTCACGTAGGGGCCCAGCAGGCCCACTTTCCCGAACCGCTCGATAGCATTCGCCTCGCCCATCCCTTGCAGACCCGCGTGAACGCCGATGAGCCCCGCATCTCGCGC
Source organism: Ramlibacter sp. (assembly GCA_028292245.1). Classification (GTDB taxonomy): domain Bacteria; phylum Pseudomonadota; class Gammaproteobacteria; order Burkholderiales; family Burkholderiaceae_C; genus Ramlibacter. Next base: position 25,427 of record JAQGMS010000303.1, on the reverse strand, counting down.
AAGTTGAAAGTGGGCCTTCGCCATGGCCTCGGGAACGTGCTCGGGGCTGAGACTGGCCAACGCAAGCGTCAGAAGCTGGTCAGCGGACGAGAATTCTTCTTTCTGCAAGCGAAGAAGATCCTGTGGCCATCGATGACCCTGGTCCTCAAGCGCCGGCATGCCAAACCCGAAGACCGATCTGAGGCCGGACTCACGCAGCGCGGCGATGGTCGCTTCCGTATGGGCCGGCGTGGTCTGAATGTGCGACCAGTCGAAAACAGTCGTAGTGCCGGAGTCGAGCGCGCCCAGCGCGCTGACCAGCGTCCCAAGGTAGGCATCTTCCGGGCCATAGCCGGTGGCAAAGCTTTTGTTGACCAATCGAAAGTAGGCTGCGAGGTCTTCAGTCGGCAATGTATTGCGGATGACGCCCTCCCACAGATGGCGGTGACCGTCGATGAAACCGGGCATCGCGATCATTGCGCTGGCGTCGATAGTCTCCGCGTCCTGCACCTGGAGGCTCGGTCCGATCTGCTTGATGACACCATCCAATATATGGATGTCAGCCTGCTGAAGATCGCCAAGCTCTCCGTCCATGGTAATGACCGCGGCGCCCCGGATGACCATCGACCGGCCGTCGGGGTGCAATGAAGAGGCGACGATTGACATCCATTTTTCCCTTTGCCGACAGGAATTGGCGTTTGATTTTAGGTTCGGGTGTATGGCGTCGTCCAATTCGCTGAGCGCATTCCGACTATCACGGCGTGTTGTTCTCGCCGGCGAACAGATCCCACATGCGCTCCGCGATGCGGCCCTGCCAGGCGGCGCGCGATCGGTGGTCATGGCCCCCCTGATGGTCATTCCCCCATTTGCGAATCGCATTGGGAATATGGTTCCTTTTTGTTGGTCGACAAATGCATTGAGGGCGACCATTCACACTCCGTCTTCGCGACGGTAAAAGGAGTTGCCATGACATTGAGGAGCCTTTGTTCTCTGGCGGCCGCTGCGCTGCTGTGCGCGGCGCTATTGCAGGCGCGGGATGTGAACGCGCAGGAGCAGCTTGTAGTTGCACAAATCGGCGCGTTGGTCGAGAAGCCGGTCCCCGGGGTGATCCAGCTCGGCGAAGGTATGCGCGCCTACTTTGACATGATCAACGCCCGGGGCGGGATCAAAGGCAAGCGGATCGATTTTCTTCAACTCGACGACGCCTTCGATGTCGACCGCTTTATGAAACAGTTCGACGAGGCTATGAAGCGCAAGGCGATCGCGATCCTGTCTCCGTCCGGCTCGCCGATGGTGCAGCGCATGCTGGAAAGCAAGATACTCGACAGCGCGGACACGGTGGTGTTGAATGTCTTGCCCGGCGCCGAGTCGTTCCGCAACCCCGGCCATCCGAAGCTGTTCCACGTCCGCGCCGGCGACGGACAGCAGATCGAGCGCATCACCCAATACGTCAAGACCGTGGGTGTCTCGGAATTCGCCGTGGTCTACGTCGACGCTCCCGGTGGGCATTCCGGCTTCGCGACCACGGAGCGGTCGGCGCAGCAAACCGGCGGACTCAAGGTCACCGGGCATAAGGCCACGCTCGCGCCAGAGTCGATTCTGGCAGCTGCCAAGGAAGTGGCGGCGAGCCCTGCCCGGGCTGTCCTGGTGATCGGCCCGCCCAAGTTCATGAGCGACGCCATCGTGGCGCTGCGCAACGCGGGTGGCGCGCAAGCGCTGTTCGCACAGTCCTATCTGGTGCCGGCAGAGTTGACCAAAGCGTTGGGGGCCAACGCGCGGGGGGTCGGCATCGCTCAGGCCTTTCCCAATCCGATGGGCATAACCATGCCACTGCAGCTCGAGTTCCAGGCCGCGATGCGCAAGTCTTTCCCTGCACTCACCGACTATTCAGCCTTCCACCTCGAGGGCTACGTCTGCGCCAAACTGTTTGCCGAAGTGGCCAAGCGAATGAAAAAGCCCACCCCAGCTGACTTCGCGCAGACGCTAAGGGGTATGGGTGAGATCGACCTGGGGGGTTTCCGGGTGAATTTCTCTCGCGGTGCGGCGGGCAGCCGCTACATCGCCATCGGCGTCATCAACTACAGCGGTCGCCTCCAATATTAGGGATGGGCGCGCAAAGAGGTCTCCAAGGTGTTTCCACACCGTTTGCCCCCGCTGCTTCACGGCGGCGGGGGCTCTTTTTTGGAAATGGTCATTCCCCCATTTGCCAATCGCATTGGGAACATTGTTCCTTTTTGTTGGTGGAGAACTGCATTGAGGGCGATCATTCACACCCTTCGACAACTCTACGGCAGACACTCGTGATTCAGCAATCTGACGTCGCCTGCGGCGGCCACCCTATGTTGGCTCATGGATGCGCTGCGAACCGGCTCGTGAATCAACTGGTAATCACCGCGTGATCGACGACTTGCACACCGTCGGCCTGGCCGGCACTGGCAGCGAAGGCATCGCGATCGAGACCAGTCACCCGCCACATCTTCGTGCACTGAAACGGGTCTCCACGATGACTGACCAGGCGCGGATGGGCATGCCGCTAAGGGGCCAATATTGAGCGCTGAGTCTTCCATGATCCGTTACCAAAAGCTCGGCCGGGTAGAGCTCGGTGTGACCGATCTGAAGCGCGCCCGTCAGTTCTATGAGCAAGTCGTCGGCCTGCAGTACGTCGGTACCGGCGCGGCAGAGGAAGTGCTGCTGCGCTGCGATCACGAGCATCACAGCGTTGTCCTGCATGAGGCGACCACTGCGGGGCTGCGTGTGGCGGGCTTCATGCTGGAGGACGACGCGCAGTTCGTACCGCTGCTGACTCGGCTGCGCGAAGCCGGCCTGCGACCGCATGAAGTGCCCGGGCATTCCTGCATGCGGCGGCAACAGCAGCGTGCGGTGCGAGTGTTCGAGCCACTGGTGGGAGCAGTGATCGAGTTCTACGTGCCCGCCCTCGATGTTGCAAGGCCGTTCGAGCCGACCGTCGCGCGTATCCAGCGGCTCGGCCATGTGGTCTTCAATACGCCGACGGCCGCCGAAGCCGTCGCCTTTTGGCGCGATGTGCTCAATTTCCGCATATCGGATGCCATCGGCGAGATGATTACATTCATGCGCTGCTGGCCCAGCCCATGGCACCACGGGATCGGCATCGCGCAGTCCGAGCGTTACAGCCTGCACCACGTGAACTACATGGTCAGCGAGATCGACGACATCGGTCGGGCGCTGGCACGCCTGCGCAAGGCAGAGGCGCCGGTGGTCTTTGGCCCGGGGCGCCACCCGGCATCCGACAGCGTGTTCCTTTACTTCCTCGATCCCGACGGGCTGACCATGGAATATAGCTTCGGGATGGAGGCGTTTTCCGAGACGTTCTCACGTGAGCCGCGACGGCTTCCGCTGGCGCCGGAGTGGCTCGACTACTGGGGCTCCGACCGTGACCCGCGTTGCTTCAACAGCGCTGGTGAAAACGCGGCTTTGGCGGAGACCGGAGAGCCGCTTTGAGCGCCATCCGAGGTCGATGTGGTCAGCTATGTGACCTGCTCCATAGCTATGCCTTAGCAATCTTCACGCTCGGTACCGGCTCCGGCCCGTTCGTGACGAGCGCGAGCTTGGATACCTTCGACTCCTACCGGCCCCGCCCGGGCGACGTGCTGCCGCTGAGTGCCGCTGCGACCCCTGCAGCCGCACCCGCCGGGGTGCGCTCTGACACTCCTTCCTTTCCAAGAGACAACATCGCATGAAACTCGTCACCTACAGCCACCACGGCAGAACTTCGATCGGCAAGGTCGTCGACGGTACCGTCGTCGATCTCCCCGGCGCAGATCCTTCGCTCCCGAGCACGATGCTCGAACTGCTGCGCGCCGGCCCGGAAGCCATGGCGCGCGCCCGTGCTGCAGAAGGCGGCTCGCTCCACGCCGTGCCGCTGTCACAGATCCGCCTGCTTGCGCCGCTGCCCAACCCGTCCAAGTACCTGGCCATCGGCATGAACTACCGCAAGCACGTCGCGGAGGCCGCCAAGGTGGGCGTGCACACGCCACCCACGCAGGTCTGGTTCAACAAGCAAGTGTCCTGCGTCAACGGCCCGGATGGCGAGGTGCACATGCCTCGCGTCTCCGAGCAGTTGGACTACGAGGTGGAACTCGGTGTGGTGATCGGCAAGCGCTGCCGCCATGTGAAGGTCGAGGACGCGCGCTCGGTCATAGCCGGATATACGGTGTGCAACGACGTCTCGGTGCGCGACTGGCAACTGCGAACGCAGACCATGACGCTGGGCAAGTCCTTCGACACATGCGGGCCTACCGGGCCCTGGATCGTGACCGACGACGAAGTGCCGGACCCGCACGCGCTGTCCCTGCGCCTGTTCGTCAACGGCGAGTTGCGACAGGACGACCTCACGGCCAATATGATCCACAACATCTATGCGCAGATCGCCCACCTCTCGACTGCGTTCACTTTGGAGCCAGGTGACCTGATCGCAACGGGCACTCCCGCGGGCGTCGGCGTCGCCATGGACCCGCCTTCGTTTCTCAAGCTCGGCGACGTCATGCGCTGCGAGATCGATGGCATTGGCGTGATCGAAAACCGTGTGGTGCCGGAGCCCTCCTGATACAGGACGAGCTCAGTGCGTGCCCTAGCTAACGAGGAGGATGACCGCCGTGCAACACGACGAATCCCGACAGCGCGAAGTGCGCCTGCTCGCACGCGCCTGCGACCGCGCGGCCCTCACGACGGCGTACGGCCATTGCAGCGTCCGGTTGGATGCAAACTTCTTCCTGGTGTGTGCTCCCAAACCGATGGGTCGGATCACGCCGCGCGATGCCGGCACTGTGGTGCCCTTGGACGGACCGTTGCCGGAGGGCGTGCTGGGTGAGGTGCGCATGCACCGCGAGGTCTATCGCTTGCGACAAGACGTGAACGCCATCGTGCGTTTCGTCTCTCCCAACGTCCTGGCCCTGGCGGCGATTGGGCGCACCCCGCACCCGCGTCACGGCTTCGGCGCCTACTTCGGCCCCGACGTGCCGCTGTGGCCGGATCCGGCATTGGTCCGCAATGACGCTGCCGCCGAAGGTGTGGCCCGCACGATGGGAAAATGCGCGGCCGTTGTGGTATCGGTCAACGGCGCCCTCGTAGGGGGCGCCAGTGCGGCGCAGGCGCTAGCACTCGCTATCTTCCTGGAGGACGCGGCCAGGGTGGAACTTGTTGCGCTGCAAGCAGGCTGCGCCGACGGGCCAGTGCTTGACGCGGACCAATGTGCCGCTCGCGCAACCTGGGCTGGCCGAGTGGCCGAGCGCCAGTGGGACTATTGGACCGAGGGCGATCCCGAACTGGCAGGCTGAGGGCTTCTGCACGCAGCTCATGGGCGTTGACCTCCGCCGGGTTCGACCTTCTCCCAGACGAGTTCGCTCACACCCAACTGGCCGTCGGTCGGCGAACGTCCCCGATTCGTGTAGATCAGGCGACGCCCGTCGGCCCTGACAGAACGTACCTGATCCGTGCCGCTGAGGATTCCGTTCCACGAAACATCGATGTGATGGATGACGGTCTTGCCGTCGAAATCGTACGTACCCCCGTAGGCGGCCATCGTGTCGAACAGCGCGATCTTGTCCGCGTCGGTCAGCGTGCCGAAGCTTGCCCGCGGCCGCTGCAGGCGCACAATGAGCACCATCATGCGACCATCGTTCCCGTATTGGATGAAGCCAATAGGGTTCTTGCCGAAACTGTCTTCGACCTGGCCCGTCGCTGTGATGGTTCGCGTAGCGCTGACAAGGCGATAGGTACCGGTAAGGCTCTCTTGCGCGGTCGATGTCTGCGCCAAAAGCATGAGGCAAACCCACGCAATGGTGGACTTGAAACTAGTCACGATGAACTCCTTGGGGAAAGCGATGAGCGGAGGCGAGCGCGACACGGGCGTCGCCCGCCGCGCCCGAGATTGGTACTGGTAGCGGCGATTTTAGAAGCTGTGGCGAAGGCCGAGATCGTAGCCGCTTGACGAGGCGTTGATGGCCGGACTGCCGTAGCCGTTCGCGACAGCGGCCGCCGAGCCGCCGCTGTTTCTCACGCGGGCAACCGTCACATACAGGGCGGTGCGCTTCGACAGGTTGTGCCGATAGCCAACCGCCAGTTTTCCGGCAGTCGGTTCGCCCGCTGCGTTGGTCTTGTAGCGGTCGTACGAAACACGCACTTCGCCCGCCCCGACCGGCACCAGCACGCCAAGCGACCAGCCTGTACCAGTCAGCGCCACCGTTTGGTTGCGCTTGTCGCGCTCGTACAGGGCCATCAGCTTGGCGACGCCAAAGTTGTAGCTACCCGCCAGGTTGCTCTGCGTCGTATCACCGGCCGTAGCCGTCGTCGCGTACTTCGTGCGGCCATAGGCAAAGGCCACATCGACCGGGCCGGCCGCGTAGCCCAGGCGAACGCCCGCGCCGGTACCGTCCTTGCTGTTGGCGACGTTGCTCGCGTTCTCTCCGAGCCAGTACTGGGCTTGGCCGTAGAAGCCGCCGAGGTTTTCGGGCAGCAGATACCCGATGGTGTTGGACGCACGGACCGCCGTCACGCCGGTGATGATGGAGTTCAGGACCTGATTGTTGCCGACACCGACGACGCCGAATGGTTGGAACAGGAGCAGGCTCCAGAACTGCGGCGTGTAGTCGCGCCCAAGCCGCAGTTCGCCCCAACCGCCGGCCAAGCTCACGGTGGAACGGCGATTGAAGGTCAGGCCCTGGCCGCCGAGCAGTCCGGGCGGAGCCGGCTGGCCGCTCACCTGATTGTTGGAGTTGGAGGTCTGGCCACTGCCGTCGTCGTTATTGAAGCCGGTTTCCAGCCAGAACGAGGCCGACATGCCGCCCCCCAGGTCCTCAGTACCGCGAAAGCCTAGGCGCGAGGCCGAGGAGCCCGAGTTGGCCAAGCGCGTGCTGCTGGCGGCGCCGCTGTTGGATACGTGCTGCAAATTCGCGTCGATGACGCCGAACAGCGTCACGGACGACTGCGCGCTGGCGAGGCCGGTGGCCGCAAGTGCGGCAACTGCAATCAGGGTCTTCTTCATGGGTCTTCTCCGGGTTGTGTGTTTGGGGCAGTGAGTGAGTTGGTTTGAGAAATCCGGCGCAAAGGCTTCCCCCGGCGACTCGCATCGCCGTCGGGTCCAGCCTTTGGGAGGTACGCGTTGGCGCTACATTGGTCGGCCCGCGAGCAGGGCGCCGGCTTCAGGGACCACCGGCTGCTGAATGCGCTGCATCGCCGTCAGGTGGGCACCGTAAGCGGTGTCAGGTTGTTGAATCACGGGGTGTCTGCCGTAGAGTTGTCGAATGTGCGAATAGTCGCCCTCTACGCACTTGTCCACCAACAAAAAGAAACAATGTTCTCAATGCGATTGGCAAATGGGGGCATCGCCAATGATCTGGTCGCAACCCGATTGCGAGCGATGCACGTGCGGGCCAACTCAGGTCTGCCGGCCGGTCGCACTGCGCCGCCTTGACAAGTGCGATGCGCACCACATCATTAGACTTGCCGAAGAATTCGACGCTTCTTACGATCGCTTGGCGCGGGCCGAACTGACACTGGGCCGGCAGCACCAAGACGCGGGGGGCAAGCACCGGTTGATCGGCGCTCATGAAATTGCCGGGCTACGCCGGCATGTGTGACGCGCAGTCTACGAACGAACCCGGGCACATGCGACTGAGGCTTGGCGATTCGTTTCACGGGTAATCACGGCTACCCTTGGTCTGCCCACCGACTCACTGCAGCTTGTCAAGCGTCGCCATATTGTCGTACAGGCGGATCAGCGTGTCGCGCAGTTGCTCTGCATGGGACGCACTCATGCCAGCAAGTGTCACCCGCTCGTAGAGCTGCGCGAGCGGCACAATCCGCTCGGTCAATGCGACGCCCTCGACCGTAAGACTCAGTGCAAGAGCGCGTGCGTCGTCACCACTGCGGTCTCGAACCAATAGTCCCCTGGTCATCAAGCCGTCAACCGTGCGCGACAGCGTTGAGGCCTCGGTAGAGGTATTCGCGGCGAGCTCCGACAGACGCTGATGAGCCTTGTGGTGCAGCGAGGCGCAGACCCGCCACTCGGTCAGCGTCAGGTCGAAATGCTTCAGCTCTTCCGTGAACGACTGGCCCATGCGACTACCTGCGCGAGCAATTAAATACGGTATCGACCGCTCCAGGTCGTATACGACAGTACTGGACGCCTTTTCCTTCCCGCCAGTCAGCGACCTTGCAGCGCTTTTACCTTTGACTGCAAGCGGTTTTTCTATTCTTCGGGTGCTCATAAGGCAAATCATATCAGCCCATTTACATGCCATATCATGGAAAACACTAGCAATTATTACTTGCAAATGCAAGTGAAATCGCCTTAAATCAATCCAATACGTCGGTGCCAGGAAACGACGCGCAGAACGGAGACATCCATGAACATCAATACCGTCGACCTGAACCTGTTCCTCGTCTTCCAGGCGATTTTCGTGACGCGCAGCGTCACGATCGCCGGCGAACGCATCGGCATGACTCAGTCGGCGGTGAGCGCCGCGCTGCGCCGGCTGCGCGAGCGCTTCAATGATCCGCTGTACGTGCGGACCACCGAAGGTATGCAGCCGACGGCGCTGGCGCAGCGGCTGATCGGGCCGATCGACGCCGGACTGGCGCAACTTTCGCAGGCGGTCGACCAAGGCCGGCACTTCGACGCCGCAACTTCGAATCGCATCTTTCGGCTCGCCATCAACGATATCGGCCAGCTGATTATGATGCCGCTCATTCTGGCCGCAGCGCTCGAGCGTGCGCCACTGATCCGCTTCGAGACCGTCGACGTGTCGCACGCCGACGCACGCCAGAAGATGCAACAAGGCCAGATCGATTTGGCCATCGGCAGCTGGGATGCGATGGGCCAGGCGTTTTATCAACAGCGCGTCTGCGACGAAACGTTCGTTGTGCTGATGCGCAAGCATCACCCGCTCGCCTCTGGCAAGTTGACGTTAGAGGACTACATGGCTGCCGACCATGTCGCCTACCGTCCGAGCGGCGCGACCGACACGGAGTTGCAGCAGACCCTGCTCCGTGCCGGCATGATCGGCCAGCGTAACGTGGTGCTGACGGCCGCCCACTCGCTTGGACTGTCGTCGATCGTCGCGTCGTCGAACTTGCTGCTCACGGCGCCGAGCCGACTTGCGCGCTCGATGGTCGCGACGCGCAACGACCTGAAGAGCCAGCCGACGCCTTTCGAGGTCCAGCCGTTCAAGATCCATCAGCAATGGCATGAGCGCTATCACCAGGACAGTGGAAACCGCTGGCTGCGCGAGCTGATATTTCAGTTGCTGCACGAACCATCTGCGCCGCACCCGGCCGAATCGCCCCTATCCGCGCCCCCGATCCTCAACACGCTCTCAGTTGTGCCGGCTGGGGCTTCCATGACCCACAAGCGCCCGCCAGCCTTCGTGCGCCCGGTGCAGGTCGCGAATGGCTGAGCGCTCGAGCTGACGCGGGTTTCAGTACGGATCGAGAGGGCGAGACCGGTCGCGCGCTCAAGGTCAGCCACGCTTCACGCCCGCGTCTCGCAAGTCCCCTATACGTGATTTGAACAAAAAACGCGCCGCGCTTGGGACCCGCGCCGACCGCCGCGACAGCGTTGGTCATTCCCCCATTTGGCAATCGCATTGGGAACATTGCCCGCTTTTGTTGGTGGATAAATTCATCGAGAGCGATCATCCACCAATAAGTCAACGACGGGGAGTTCTCCCCAAACAGGAGACTCAACCATGTCCATCCCGCGCCCAGCATCGTATCGATCCCCGGTCCTTCCAACGCGTCGTCGGCTGTTGTTGCGAGGCGCCGCCGCGGCGAGCATAGGCATCTCGATCTTCTCGCGCCCCGCTCGCGCGGCAACCGCCGTGACTGATGGCGCGATCAGGCTGGGGCAATCCATTGCCCAGAGCGGCCCTCTGGGCGGCGTGGCACGGGAATTCACCGAAGCCGCGATTGCCATGTTCGATCTGGTCAATACGCAGGGCGGGATCAGGGGACGCAGGATCGAGCTCATCGCAAAAGACGACGGCTATGTTCCCGACCGGACGGCGGCCAATGTCAGCGAGTGGATCGCCAACAAGGAAATCCTCGCGCTCTTCGGGGTACTGGGAGTGGCGAATTCGGCTGTCGCGCTCCCCTTGGCCGCGCAAGCACGCATGCCGTTCCTGTTTCCAACGAACGGGGACCCTTCGATTCGTCGACAGCCCAACCGTTACCTGTTCACGGCCACCGGCAGCTTTGATGACGAGATCGATCGGTTGGTCGCGCACGCCAACACAATCGGCGCAAAAAGGATATCGGTAGCCCACCTCTCCGTACCTTTCGGAAAGTCCATCCTGGAGGCGACATCACGCGCAACGAAGGCGCGCGGGCAGGCTCTCCACTCTTCCGCGGCTTTCGACCTGGAAGGCGACAAGTCCCAGGCGGCGAAGGTAATCGCAGCGTCCCGGCCGGATGCAGTCATCCTGGGTGCCGTGGGCAACAACGCCGCCGAATTCATCCATGCTTTCCGCGCCACCGGCTCGACTGCATTGATGCTGACCTGCTCCGTCGTCGGAACGGACCTCGTGTTCAAGAAACTGGGAGCGGAGAGCGCCGGGCTCGTCATTGCGCAGATTGTTCCCTACCCGTGGAACTCCGCGACTCCCATCGTCAAGGACTACCAGGCTCTCTGCAAAGGGAGGGGCGTGACCAATTTCTCGCACATCGGGCTTTGGGGACACATTGCAGCGCGAATCACGGTTGAAGCCCTCAAGCGGGCGGGACGCGACATCACCGGAGAGAGTTTGATCCGGGCGTTGGAGGGCATGCGCAACATTGATCTGGGGCACTACATTGTCGATTTCAGTCCGACCAAGCATCACGGATCGCACTATTCGGAAATCACGCTGCTGGCACCCGATGGCCGCCTCGTGAAGTAGGGAACGGCCACGGACGCGGTCAGGGCAGCATGCGATGGATCAGGCGATCGCGATCGATCAGGTGGTGCTTGAGCGCGGCGGCCACGTGGAGCGTAATGGCGAGCAACACGACGATGCCCAGTTCTCTAGATGTCGATGGCGAATGGTCTCGGGAAGAGCGCCGCCGCGCATTCACAAAGCGCATACCTGACATCGCCAATTTTGCTAGTGCGCAGCATAGCGCTGCGGGCAGAATTGACAAATTGGAGAACTCGTTCGCCGCAGACAACGCGTGCGGAGACAAAATACAAGGAACGGTGTGGGTTTTTGCGTCACGATGGAACCGTCCGGCCGCCGTTTCGACTGCGGACCGACCAACACGGTATTGAGTGCGGCTCTGGCTGCCGGGATTTTTCTGCCATACAGCTGCCGCGCGGGCGTGTGCAACACGTGCCGTGGCAAGATTGTCGAAGGCAATGTCGATCTAGGCGCGGTGCATCCGGCGCACCTGTCGGATGCCGATCGAGCCGCCGGGTACGCGTTGCTGTGCCAAGCGCGTCCAATCAGCGATCTCGTGGTGCGGGCGCGAGAGCTCGATGCGAGCGAGGCGATGGGCCCGAAGACGCTGCCATCCCGCGTACTCTCGATGGAGCGCCGTGCACCCGACGTGATGGTCGTGAAACTCGGAATGCCGGCCAACGAGCCAGTCGTTTTCATGGCCGGACAGTACCTCGAAGTTCAATTGCCTGGTGGCCTGACGCGAAGTTATTCGATGGCCAATGTCCCAGGCTCAGAAGGTGTTAGGCAGCTGGAACTGCACATCCGCCACCTGCCCGGCGGCCAATTCACTGAGCATATCTTTCACAAGACCAAGGTGCGCGACATGTGGAAAGTAGAGGTACCTCTTGGCACTTTCTATTGGCGCGAGAAGAGCGAGAAGCCTATCGTGATGGTGGCGTCAGGCACCGGCTTCGCGCCAATCAAGGCGATCATCGAGCACAGCATTGCCAAGGGCTTCGAGCGGCCCATCGCGTTGTATTGGGGCGGCAGGCAGGCGGCCGACCTCTACATGTCAGAACTCGCCGAAGGCTGGGCACGCGAGCACGCACACATCCAGTTTGTGCCGGTGCTCAGCGAAGCCGGGGCGCAAACCGGTTGGCGCGGGCGCACCGGCTTCGTCCACCATGCCGTAATGCAAGACTTTCCCGACCTTGGCAGCCACCAGGTGTATGCCTGCGGCGCGCCAATCGTCGTCGACAGTGCGCGCCGCGACTTCACAGAACGCTGCAATCTGCCTGCCGAAGAATTTTTCGCCGATTCGTTCATCACCGCGGCCGACCGTGCCCGCGCCGCCGGCTGACCGCCGGCGCCTACTTACTTCAAGGAGAAAGCTATGTTGCCCGAAGACTGCCGCGTCGAGCTGCCTGCGCGCGAATCTGTTGTCAAGCCCTATTGCATCGGGCACGGCACGTTGGAGTGCCGCGACCTTGCCGCCTCGCGCAAGTTCTACGAGGAGTTCCTTGGGATCGAATGCGTACGACACGCGCTTCCGGCGATGGCGCTGCGGCTCGGCATGCGCTTTCACATCGTCTGCGTAGAGGTTGGCGACCAGATCCGCGCTGCACATCTGCTGAACCACTGGGGGCTCGATGTCAGCACGAAAGAGGCGGTCGACAAGGCGCACTCCGATGCACTGCTTTTCAAGGAAAAATACGGCATTCGTAGTGTCATGCCCGTGCAAGACATGCACGGCGTCTACTCGTTCTACCTTGAAGACCTCGACCAGAACTGGTGGGAGATCCAGTACTACGAGAACGGCTTCCAGCACGATGACTATTTTGATTTCGGCGACCGCTTCGGGCAGGCCGATAAGTCAAACCCGTCCAAGCTCGAAGAGCTGCGGTCCTGAGGCGCGCGATGTCGCACATGCAGATCGTCAGCATCAACAGCGCCCTCGGCCCTCGCGTGGCCGCGCTCGTCAATGGGGCTGTTCATCCATTGAACAGCTATGCGACCAGTACCGAGTTGCTCGCGGACTGGAAACGGTTCATCGACGTCTCGGGCGGCGACCTTCAAGTCGCTACACAATCAGAGGTCCTGAGTTCTCCGCAGTTTCTTGCCCCGATCACTGCACCACGCAACATCTACTTCGCCGGCGTCAACTACCGTGACCACATCGAGGAGATGCAGAAAAAGCTCAACCTCACGCTCGACTCAAATCCCAAGGCTTCGGGCGTGCGCCCGTGGCACTGCATGAAAGCTACGGGGTCCACCGTGGTCGGGCCTGGCGCGATCGTCGTGCGCCCGAACGAGACGCCCATGCTTGACTGGGAGGTCGAGCTCGCGGTGGTGATTGGCATAACCGCGAAGAACGTCAGCGAAGCGCAAGCGCTCGAGCACGTCGCCGGCTACACCGTCGCCAATGACCTCTCGGCGCGCGACCACGCTGGCCGGAAAAATGTCGTTGACACCTCGCCCTTCAAGTGGGATTGGATTGGCCAGAAGTCGTTCGACGGTGCCTGCCCGATGGGGCCAGCGATGACGTTGGCAAATGCGGTCGGTGAGGTGCAGAACCTTTGCATGAAGCTCTGGGTCAACAACGATCTGAAGCAAGACTCGAACACCGGACAAATGATTTTTAGCGTTGCGGAGCAGATCGCCTATCTAAGCTCCAGGATCACGCTGCTCCCGGGCGACGTGATTTTGACGGGCACCCCGTCGGGCGTAGGCATGGCCAATGGCCTGTTCCTACAACCCGGTGACGTCGTTCGGCAGTGGATCGAATCGATCGGCGAGTTTGAATTCTCAGTCGGGTGATCTCACCCGCTTGAAGTCAAAGCGCTAGCTCCGGCCAGGGACGCCGCCGGGCGTCCCTGGACAGCTTGCATCCGGCCTCCAGCGTGAACGGCTCACGATTCGCAACACGCGACGGCTCGCCACCTCCACCACCGCGCCCAGGTAGACGAAGCCGCGCGGCATCGGGAGTAGGCGCTGTCCAGCACCCAAACCTGACTCCCCCATTTACCAATCGCATTGGGAACATTGTTCCTTTTTGTTGGCGAACAAATGCGTTGAGGGCGACCATTCACACTTCGCCGTCAACTACGAGTTCGCGGACTGATGCGCGGAAATGCAGGTAAACGTCTTGCAAAGGTGAAAGTGATCAAAAACTATATCCACGACGAGTCTTTCTTCGGTGCGGGTCGAGTCTATCTGGGGTGGATGACTGTGATCGCGGGCGCTGTCGCGCTCACGTTCGGGCCGAGCACGATGACTGCCATTTCATTCGGATTGTTCGTTCCCGCACTCAACAAGGAATTCGGTTGGGGCATTCCGGCGATCTCGTTCGCCGCAACGATCATGAATGTCACGATCGTAATTGCATCAATACTACAAGGGTATCTCGTCGACCGGTTTGGAGCACGGCGGGTGATCGTGCTCTCGATTCCCGTCTTCGGCGCCAGTCTCGCTTCTGTGAGTTTATTGAGCGACAACATTGTGCTGCTCTATCTCGCTTATGCGTTAGTCCCGCTTTGCGCCGTGGGTCTCTGGCCGGCCTCTTATTTGAAAGCCACGTCGAGTTGGTTTCATCGCAGACTAGGGTTCGCTCTGGGTTTGACGAATGCTGGCATCGGCATCGGCGCGGCCCTTCTTCCGATCATCATCACCTACGTGATAACGAACTATGGATGGCGCAACGCATACGTCCTTCTCGGCACACTAGCGATTGTCGTCACATGGCCGATTGCACTCTTCTGGTTGCAAGAAAGGAATGCCCCGGATAACGCCGGCGCCATGGATCAACAGAACGCGACCGCGGGCCAGGCAATGAATCTTCGCGATGCCGCCAACACGTCGACCTTTTGGAGATCGATGGGTGCCTTTGCCTTGCTTGGCATCATGAACGGAGGAATAGCCGTTCACCTGGTTAGTATTCTTATTGCTGAAGGACTGACTCCACAAACTGCTGGCCTCCTCATGTCAGCGCTGGGTGTTTCATTGGTCGTCGGCAGAATCGGAACGGGTTGGTTGCTCGACCGGCTCACGGCCGCGTCAATTATGACCGTCATCGTGCTCGGCTCGGCTGCCGCATGTGCGGTACTCGCGATGGGCGCGGGCGCCAATTTGGGTGTCGCGACCGCCTGCGCGTGCGTGTTCGGCTTGGTTCTCGGAGCGGAATTTGACGTTTTGAGCTATGTGATACCCCGCTACTGGGGCCGGCAGGCATTTGGTCGAATCTTCGGCGTCGTCTTTGCGGTATTCCAATTCGGCGCGGGTCTCGGAGCGATCGGCTTGGGCTATAGCCGTGGCTACTTTGGAACCTATGCACCGGCCCTGTGGGCGCTGGCGACACTATTGGTGATCTCCGCGTTGTTGTTCTCCCAACTCGGGGCGTATCGATTTGGAGGCCGCGAACCAATTCCGGAGCCGATGGTACCTGCTACCGCCTGATGTTCAGGAAAGGTTGCCGAGTGGTTTTTGAAAGGCAGTCGACTCCATGATTGTCCATCAAAGCAGATCAGCTCAGCGTTCGCCGACGCTCGACAATCGGCGATCCGTCTTCGCGACGGTAAGAGGAGTTGCCATGATATTGAGGAGCGCAGCAAGTCGGCGGACTCAAGGTCACCGGCCGCAGGGCCACGCTCGCGCCAGAGTCAATTCTGGTAGCCGCCAAGGAAGTGGCGGCGAGCCCTGCCCGGGCAGCCCTGGTGATCGGCCCGCCCAAGTTCATGACCGACGCCATCGTGGCGCTGCGCAACGCGGGTGGTACGCAGGCGCTGTTTGCCCAGTCCTATCTGGTGCAGTCAGAGTTGACCAAAGTGTCGGGGGCAAACGCACGGGGGGTCGGCATCGCTTAGGCATTTCCCAATCCGATGGGCATAACCCTGCCACTGCAGCTTGAATTTCCGGCCGCGATGCGCAAGTCTTTCCCCTCACTCACCGACTATTCAGCCTTCCACCTCGAGGGCTACGTCTGCGCCAAACCGTTTGCCGAAGTGGCCATGCGAATAAAAAAGCCTACCCCAGCTGACTTCGCGCAGACGCTAAAGAAGATGGGCGAAATCAACCTTGGGGTTTTCGAGTGGATTTCTCCCGCAGCGCGGCGGGCAGCCGCTACGTCGCCGTCGGCGTCATCAACCACGCGGGTCGCCTCATCTACTAGGGATAGTGAATGTACTCCTGGCACCAGCCGACCGGCGCGTTGAGCACGCAGAAAGGAGTATCCCTCATGGGTGCGCTCATGAAATGGCTGAACGGCGAATCGGTGCAAGCCGCCGGTACGCCGCCGAAACTACACAGCATCAATGAGCTACGGCAGAGCAGCCTGAACTTGCTCGCTGACTGTACGAGGCCGCACGACGGACGGATTCGTCTCCAGCTGAACAGGGCTGCTACGGCTCAGCAAATATGGGCGATGCGTAGCGAGATATACCAGGCCGTTGCCCGCCAACACTGCGAGGCCGAAGCAGCCCGGCGTCTTGACGAACTCTTGCCGATATTCGAGGGCTGGTTGCCACCCGGTGCATTGACGCGGCTCGGCCACGTTGCTGAACCGTGGGACGCATCCAGACCTCGCTCGGCCGTATAGAAAAGGCATGGAGCGAAATACCAACGGAGCAGCCGGGTCGTGGTTGACCGGGAACTGCTTGGCGACGTAAGCGACGAGCTCGCGGAATTAACCGACCAGTGCGCGAGCGATGCGGTACTGCGACGGATGGGCAGCCTGCCCGTGGTGGCGATGAGTTCAAAGCAAATGGCTGGCTGCCGTCGCAATTGCCGGCCCAGCCATCGGTTTCTTCAAGGCGTGTCTCCAAGCGCCATTTGCCCCGCCGTCGTGAGGTGGCGGGGTTTTTTTTTAACTTGAAATGAGCTGACATGAACGTCGCACCTGTGTATACGCTCGGGCGGCCTGGATCATTTGGCCGAGAAACTGAAGGCTGCGCGAGATGGCGGCGCATTGTGGCGTGGAGCGGCGCACGGAACTGCCATACATAATGCTGGCAGGTTGATTCGGGCGGTCGGTGGTTCGAAGCCCGCCAGCCGATGGTCAGTTTGGTGTCCCCCAGCACGTACCCTCGCAGGTGGACGGCGCGAGAGAATTGGCAGTGGCGCGGCCCGCAGCGGGGTTTTCGATTCCGCCCCAGGCCACCAGAACATTACGTCCCGGCAGTTCACTGCTCCCGGGGCGTTTCCATAGGCCGCGACCGCTCAGTCCGCGCCCTGCCACCTGCTCCTTTTCCAGCGGACGACGGCGTCACTGCCCGGTACGCCCTCAAAGGGATGCATCGCGCGATTGCAGTGCCCCCAGACGCTTGTAGCTTTTCCTGTCTTAGTCTGACTCACGTAAACCCCGCCTTATGCGGAGTTGACCCGCTTCCCCCGCGCGCGCGCAAGTAGCCGCTGCCAGCTCGCCGCTTCACCATAGTGCCGAATCCCGCATGCTCTCCGCTTGCTGTCGATGGAGGCGTTTTCGCCGCCGTCGCGCCCAAGCGATGGAAGCGAGCGTTGCGGCGTTGAGGAGTACGGCGTCGAGCAGTGTTAGGTCGCGGTGCAGCAACGGGGGAGCGCAGAGGTAGGCGATGCCGGTGAGCGCGAGCGGGAGCGCGGTGATGAGTAAGACGAGGCGCATGGCGGTGAGACTTGGTAGTTTAGTTGGTGAGGCAGCAGCGGGGCGGCGCGCGCGGCTAGCGGTACAGAAGGGCGACGGGATAGGCGTGCGGGGACGAGAAGGGGAGGGCGGGGAGCGAGACGCATACGCTGATGCTGAGGCTGGCGGTTGCGGGAAGCGCAGCGCGCAGCGCGACGTAGAGGGCGCTGGCTGAGGCGAGAAGAGGCGAGGCGGTGAGCGGGAACGCGATGGCGGTGTGCGCGAGACTTGCGCGCTCGTGGTCCGGCGCGCGGAGCCAGACGAGTAGACGCTCGCTTTCGAGCCACATGAGCTCGGCCACGCGCGCCGGCCGCTCATAGCTGCCAAGCGTGTCCGCAATCATGCCTTCGTCCACGCACGTCAACGTGTCCGCGCTCATCAAAGTTCCCAGGACCGCAAACATGTGTTCGGCTGCGCTGCCCTCTGCGCCCGCGCCGGCCTGCACCCAGCCGTCCACGTTCAATCCCGCCGCGCGCCACGAACGTGGCTGCGCGGCAACGGCTAGGACGGTGGTTATGACGTGGTGGGACGAGCGCAGCGTAAGCAGCGCGGACCTGGGTGCGGTGGGATCGGGCAGCGAGCCTGGGGTGGCGGGCAACGCGAGAACCGCGGTCCCGAAACCGGCAGGCGCTAGGTTGAGGTTGCTGCGGAAGGGGAGGCCGGGGTCAATGCTGAGCGCGTTGGTGCGGTGGTGGGTAGAGGACGCGTAGGCAAGGGTTTGGAGTCGCGCACGCACGATGGGGTGGGGGAGGAAGTTGAGCAGTGCGGTTAGCTGGTGGAAAGGATCGTCGGCAGGCGTAGGGAAGGCGGTGGCGTAGTTAAGCGGGGCGAGGGGGACGGAGCAACAGATGTAGTCGAGCCCGGCGCCGAGCGGGGGGATGGCGGGGGGAGGGATTTGAAACGTGACGCCCATGATCGGAGTCTCCTCGCGCTTCCGCGCGTAAGTTGGGTGAAAGAAGAGCGGATGGCGGGCGAGCCGCGGACTAGCGCAAGGAGTTGAATGCGAGGGTGAACGCCAACTGCTTTCGCGCCGCGCCCGCGCCGAACCACGCGCTGTGCAGCCGGTCGTAGGCGGAGTGGCGTGAGGCGCCGTGGTCCACGTGCTCGGCGACGGCGATTACGAGATCAAGGGCGGTAGGCGGGCGGGTGCGACCGGGTGCGGCTAGAGCGGCCAGGATCTTTTGCGGCGCTTTGGAGCGTGGGGCACGCGGGGACGATGTACCGGTTTCAAAGACAGCGGAGAGGTATTTTGCCGGCGTCATGTTGAGTTGCGCCGTTGCCAAGTCTTTTAATGCCTCCAAAAACTGCTCCGTCTCCGCACCACATGTGGCCACACCCAACAACGCGTCGGGAGTCAGAAACTCGGATGAGTGCGCAAGCGCAAATGGAGCATGCGTTGCGAAGGACGCCGGCAGCGTGGTGCCACCGCGCTCAAGGATGCAAAGTCCGGTGAGGGTGGCGGCTATGGGGCTGTCACAGCGCGTGCTGAGCAGCAGGTGGGACCACGCGTTTTCGTTCTCCCTTATGAGGCGGTGATTTCCCGTTCGGATCAGTCCCCACAGTAGTTTGCCGCTTTGCAGGCACCCCGCTGAGACAAGGGGTTGGGCGTAGAACTCGCTGAAGCGCAGGTAGTAGTCGAGCACTTCGTCGGGCTGGGTTGGGTTGAAGCGGGAGGGGACGACGGCGAGTGCCTGCAGAGTGTCGCTGCGGTAGAGCACCTTGGCATCGTCGACAGCCATGACGGGCTCGGGCGGCAGTGCAGGTGGCGCGTAGGTCGCGGGAGCCTCCAGAATTTGCCAGTCCAGCACCGCCATCTTGCACAGATGCGAGAGGGAGGCGGGTGTGGTGAGGGGGTGGGCGGCGGGGTGACTGAAAGCGAAGGGAGAGGACATGTTGTTGGCTCCTGAGGAAGGGATCACAAGAGAGAGGTGACGGCGTTGCACTCGAAGGTGTCGAGGTTGCGGATGTAGCGGTGGACGGTGAGTTCGGACTTGTGACCGGTTTGGCGCTGGATGGCCCAGACCGGAACGCCGGCTTTGGCCGCACTCGTGACCAGGCCCGCGCGCAGGCTGTGCGCAGAGAAACCTGCAGTGGGGAGGCCGAATGTCGCCAATCGCCGCTTTAGCAGCCAGCCGACCGAACAGCCGCTGAGACCTGGGTGCAAGTGGTTGTGCTTGTCGATGCGCGCGAAGAGTGGGCACGTGGCTGGAAGGGTGTTGACACCGAGTTCGCGCGCCATCGCTCGTAGCCAGGCGTCGAGCGCGCGGACGGGACAGTGAGAAGCGGATTTTGCGAAGGGAACTGCGACGGCGCGCCCTCGCGCGTACTGGTCGGTCTTGCTGCTGCGCAATGTCAGCACCGCACCCACGCTCCCGATCTCGACATCGCTCACGCGCAACGAGGCGAGCTCGGAGCGGCGAAACCCGCCCGCGAAGCCTATGAGAAACAGCGCGCGATCGCGCGTGTTTTGCAGCGGCGTGTACGCGGGGTGGGGTTTGCAGATGCGGCGAACGAGGTCGGCGGTGAGGGGGCGTGCTTGGCGTTGAGCGGTGCCGTGCGTGCGGCGGATGCCGCGTAGCGTGCGCTTGACGAGAGAGGAAGTTGTGGGAGACGGAAGGTTCTTGATCGCGTGAGCGAAGGCGATGGCGGCGACGCGGCGCGTGAGCGTACTGGGCTTGAGCGAGTCAGCTGCAGCGGCAAGGTAGCGGGCGACTTGCTGGGCGGTGGCGGGGACGGTGCCGCCCCAACGCTTGAAGCGAACGAGGTCGGAGGCGTACGCTGCGGTGGTGTTGGGGGACAAGGAAGAGTGGAGATAGTTCTTAACCGAGCTCTTGCGCTTCGACTGGCTAGCGGATGTCGCGTTTTGCATGTCAGTACTCCTCGGGCAATAGCAGGGTGGTGCTGCTGCGGTCTGCTTCGGTGATGATCCAGAGGAGCGTCAGGTGCCGGCGGGATGAGCAGTCGGGTGGGGGTTGCAGGAGATAGGACGAGAGCACGCGAAGGTTCTCCGTGACCGAGCGTTCGTTTTCCGCTGCGTCCTCGGGCGGCATATCGCCCCAGTCGCCGTACTGGTGGCGAGCGAGCAGATGTGCGGGTTCGGTCTGCATCTCGCGCATCAACTCCAACGCGCCGGGTGTCGCGAATACACGCCCCAATGGAAATTTCGGCACGCGAGTGCCATCCTGCCGATGATTCGACATGACTAGTCCTTTCTAGCGAGAGAGGGTGCTCAGCGTCGAGCATGAGGCAGGGCAACACGAGCCCCGGCCTGATGCGAGCTAACTAACTGAAGGGGGAAAGAGAAGCGATAACGCGCGTGAACGGGGTCGTCCAGCTGCCTGCTTCCGCGCGCCGACAACTCGTCGAGGGGCCTTGTAACGCTACCGCAATTTTAACACAAAATAGTATTAAAGTACCTATAAATGACGAGTTATGGCGGGTTTTCGGTGAAATTTGCTTATTGTTTAAGCAGATTGGCGATTTCCGCGTCTTGCGTTCGACGCATGTAACGGTGCCAGTCTTCCATAAGGTGCCTACGCTTTTCCAACATGTCCGTGCGCATGTATGCGCGAACCGTCTGGTTTCCAACTGTGTGAGCTAGCGCGAATTCAAGCATCTCGTGTTCGTACTTTGTTTGCTCGCTGCCCCAGGTTCTGAAGCTGGCTCGAAAGCCGTGCATCGTGTAGGCCAACCCCATACGCCGCAATAGCTGCGTGAAAACCATGTCGCTAAGGGGCAGGCCTTGCGTACTTGGAAAGATTAGCCCCATGTCTGAATGTGCTTCGCGTGCTTCGCGAAGCTCGTGCATCTGCCGAATGATTTCCAATGCTCTTCCCGACAACGGCACGTTGTGAGGGCGTCCGGCCTTCATCCTCTCTTCCGGCACGTTCCAGCTACCGGTCTTGCTATCGATCTCTGACCATAGCGCTCCGCGAGTCTCACCCGATCTGGCCGCAGTCAAGATCGTGAACTCGAAGGCCGATTTGACGATCAGTGACGACGGGCCGGCGCGTACACCTTTCACTACGGCGCCTACCAGTGGATAGGGGCAAGCGTTGTGGTGTTCCACTTTGCGCGCGCGCTCATTCGGTCCCAGGGACATCTTCACCTGCTCCCAGAACTCGCTGTCTCGGCCCTTGCAGTAGTCCTTCGCCGCCGCGTAATTCATTACCGTCCGTATGCGCTGCAGAACACGGCTGGCGGTTTCAGCTTTGGTCTTCCAGATGGGTTGCAACGCTCTGACCACTTCGGCCTTGGATACTTCTTCGACAGGAAGCCGACCGAACTTGGGAAACGCATAGTCTCTAAGCGTGTTTATCCACTGCGCAGCGTGCTTGAGGTTCTTCCACTCATCTGCGTTTGCCTGGTGGTACTCGAGCGCGCAATTCTCAAAGGTCTTGAGTTTCGCTACTTCAGCCTCCCGCACTAGCGCCAGCGCTTTGCGGTCCGCATCTCTCCTGTCGATAGGATCGATTCCGTCCGCAACCAGCTGCCGCGCCCGCTGGGCTCGCTCCCGTGCTTGCGCCAATCCAAAGTCGTCGACCGAGCCCAACCCCATCTCACGTGTCTTGCGATTCAGCGTGTAGCGAAAGATCCAAGACCGCGAGCCCGACTTGCTGATCTGAAGATACAGACCGTGCCCGTCCAGGTAATAGCCCGGAAGCTTGTTGCGGCTTCGAACTGAGGCGTCCGCCAATAAACTGTGCTTGGTCATACCCCATTTCCTACCCCACTTCTACATTGTATTGCCTTGCATCCAGTTGGACAACCTTGAACGTCCGTTTTTTCGTGCAGCAGTGGCACAGAATTGAATGAATGACATTGGACTTCGTTGAACATACAATTTTCCGTCGTCCACTCCGCCAGGAATCTTCGCAAACACGGGCCTCAGGGCCCGTGTTTTTTGGGCCAGCCACGATGATGCCAAACGCGCCACTACAGGAGGCTCCCGACGGCTGGGTCGCGCAGGCCCATGCACATTGGCAACAAGGCAAGAAACAGGCGGCGATCGAAGCCACGCTGGCTGTCCTCAATCGATACGGCCCGGAAAAGCCATTGCCCGCGGTACTTCAGCTCGCGTACTACATCTTCCTGTCGGGCGACTACCGGGCGGCGGCGCACTTCCTGGAACTGGCCCGGCCCCATCATCCGCGCAGTCCTCAACTTCTCTTGAATCTGGCAGTGTGCCTGGCGCGAAGCCGCGAGCCCGGCACGGCAGTAGAGCGGCTCAACGAGCTGCTGGTGCTGGAGCCGGACAACCCGGTCGCGTTCGATTGCCTGTGTTCCGCATATCACCAGTTGGGACGACACAGCGAAGCCGCCGCCGCTGGAGCCCGCGCACTCACTATAAAAGACAACGCTAGCGCTGTCGTTCCCGAGGGCAACTGGTTGCCGTCCGCGTCGCCGGCGGATTGGGCGGATGGCGCGGGCAAGACGCGAGTCATCGCTTTCTCTTTGTGGGGCAGCCATCCTCGCTATCTGCGCGGCGCAATCGACAATGCGCTCGCGGGACCCACGCTTTACCCGGGCTGGACGTTGCGTTTCTTCGTGGACGATAGCGTGCCGATCGAAGTGCGCGAAGCATTGGCGACGCTGGGCGCGAACATCGCCCTTGAGCCGGCCGGCCAGAGCCAGCGACAGCGGCTTGCCTGGCGTTTCAAGGTGGCCAACGATCCCGGTGTGGGGCGGTTCCTGGTGCGCGACGTCGATTCGGTGATCAACGCGCGCGAAAAATCGGCGGTCGATGAGTGGCTCGTGTCCGGCCGCTGGTTTCATGTCATGCGCGACTGGTGGACACACACGGACCTGATGCTCGCGGGAATGTGGGGCGGGGTTGCGGGTGTGTTGCCCGACTTGACGAGCCTGCTCGCCGTGTACAAGGCCCCCGCCATCGAAACCCCCAACATCGACCAATGGTTCTTGCGCGACAAGGTATGGCCGTTCGTGCGAACGAGTTGCCTGGTGCACGATCGATGTTTTCGGGTGCCGGGTTCGCACCCCTGGCCGCCGGGCACCGCAACCGACAGGCACGTCGGGCAAGACATGTTTGCCGTTGAACGCGAGGAACAAGAGCATCGCCTGGGCCAATGGCTCACGCGCCTTCACAGCCTCCATCTGCCTCGGCGCCCCTGAGGTATTTCAGGATGGCCTTGACGCGCGCCGAAGGCAGCCGACCGAATGGTCGTTGACGATGCCCACCGCCTGCATCCACGCATAGACGATCGTCGGCCCGACGAACTTGAAGCCGCGCCGCTTCATCTCCTTGGAGATCTGTTCAGACAAGGGTGACGACGCAATCACGCTGCGGCCGTCGCCCTTGAGCACCTTGCCGCCGGTGAACGACCAGCAGAAGTCGCTGAAGCTCTCGCCCCTGTCCTTCATCTCGCAGTAGATCTGGGCACCGCGGATCGTCGCGTCGATCTTGGCCCGGGCGCGGATGATGCCAGCGTCGGCCATCAGGCGTTCGATGTCGGCGTCGCCGAAGCGCGCCACCTTCTTCGGGTCGAAGCGCGCAAAGGCACGGCGGAAGGCCTCGCGTTTTTTCAGGACGATGATCCACGCCAGCCCGGCCTGGAAGCCCTCCAGCATCAGCATCTCCCACAGCATCCGCGAGTCGTGCTGCGGCACGCCCCATTCCTCGTCGTGATAGGCCTGCATCAGCGGGTCACTTCCCGCCCAGGCGCAGCGATGGTGTTCTTTCATGTAGCGGCCTACGGTGTGCCCCTGCCCATCGACGAGGCGACTTTCTTGAGCAGCCGGTTCAAGTTGGCGATGTCTTCCTTCGACATGCCCTTGGTGATGCGGGAGTCGCGGTCGAGTATGTAGCGGCGCAATTCGGCCAGCACTTTCTTCCCCTTGGCGGTGATGCGAAGCTCGTGGGCGCGCTTGTCGGTGGCCGATTGCTTGCGCTCCACCAGCGCCAGGTCTTCCAGCCGCGCGATCGCCGGCACGAGGCTGGATTTCTCCAGGCCGATCGCGGCCGCCAGGCGTGAATGGCCAAGGCCCGGGTTGTGGCTGAGCAATTCGAGGATTTCGAAGCTGCCGGGGCTGAGGTTCCAGTTCGCGGCTTCCATGGCGAAGTCCTTGAACGCCATGAGCGTCGCGATCCGCAATTGGCGGGCGATCAGCTGAGGCAGCATGCCGAACTCGAGCTCGGCGTCGTCGCCTTCGACGATCTCATCCTGGCCCTTGAGGCTGCGCCCGCGTTCGCTCTTTTCCTTGTTCAACCTGCCCTCCACGGTCCGGCTAGCCGTCCTGGCTCACCTTGCCGCAATTATAGTTTTGGATCGAACCGTTTTGCCATGGCCCAGCGGGCGCGGGCGGCCCTCCTAGGGAAATCACCAACGCGATTTGGTTTGATATCGAACCTTTTATTGACTAAACTAGTTTCATGTCGAACTACTTTGACGCAAGGAGACCGCGATGAACCGATTGACCCAAGGCCTGGCCTGCCTGCTGGGACTGGCAGCTTCCTACGCGAGCCTGGCGCAGGCCCCTTCCGCCGCGCCGGGGTATCCCGCCAAGGCCATCCGCCTGGTCGTGCCCTATGCGCCGGGCGGCGGCGGCGACGCGGTCTTTCGCCTGATCACCGAGCCGCTGGCCGCGAGCCTGGGCCAGGCGGTCTACATGGACTACCGCGCCGGCGCGGGCGGCACCATCGGCCTTGAAACCACCGCGCATTCCGCGCCCGACGGCTACACGATCGGCATCGGCAGCAGCGACGCCGTGGCGCTGGCGCCGAACTTCTATCCCAAGCTCGGCTACAGCCCGATGAAAGACCTGCAGCCGATCGCCATCGTCGCCGAGATGCCGCTGGTGTTGTCGGTGAGGGCGGATTCGCCGATCACCTCGCTGAAGGACCTGCTCGACAAGGCGAAGGCGCAGCCGGGTTCCATCACCTACGGCAC